>JANNYT010000116.1:0-13972 GCA_031410255.1 Novosphingobium sp.
AAAGACGAGAGCACGCATGGCCAAGATCAAGGTAAAAACCCCCGTTGTCGAGCTTGATGGCGACGAAATGACCCGCATTATCTGGCAGTGGATCCGCGAACAGCTGATCCTGCCCTACCTTGATATCGACCTGAAATATTACGACCTCTCGGTTGAAATGCGCGACCAGACCAATGACAAGATCACGGTCGATAGCGCCAATGCGATCAAGCAATACGGTGTGGGCGTGAAATGCGCGACGATCACCCCTGACGAAGACCGGGTGAAGGAATTCAACCTCAAGAAAATGTGGAAGAGCCCCAATGGGACGATCCGCAACATCCTTGGCGGCGTGGTGTTCCGCGAACCGATCGTGATGCAGAACGTGCCGCGCCTGATCCCCGGCTGGACTGACCCGATCGTGGTTGGCCGCCACGCCTTTGGCGATCAGTACAAAGCGACCGATTTTATCGTCCCGGGCCCCGGCAAGTTGCGGCTGGTCTGGGAAGGCGATGATGGCAGCAAGATCGATGAGGAAGTTTTCCACTACCCCTCACCCGGCGTCGCGCTGGCGATGTACAACCTCGACGATTCGATCCGCGATTTTGCCCGCGCTTCGCTCAACTACGGGCTCAACTTGGGCTGGCCGGTGTACCTGTCGACCAAGAACACCATTCTCAAGGCCTATGACGGCCGGTTCAAGGATCTGTTCGCCGAAGTATTCGAGAACGAAGGCTTTGCCGAAAAGTTCAAGGCCGCCGGGATCGTTTACGAACACCGCTTGATCGATGACATGGTCGCCTCGGCGCTCAAGTGGTCGGGCAAATTCGTCTGGGCCTGCAAGAATTACGTCGGCGACGTGCAGTCCGATCAGGTGGCGCAGGGCTTTGGCTCGCTTGGCCTGATGACTTCGGTGTTGATGACGCCTGATGGCAAGACGGTCGAAGCTGAGGCGGCTCACGGCACCGTCACCCGCCATTACCGCCAGCACCAGCAGGGCAAGGCGACCAGCACCAACCCGATCGCCAGCATCTTCGCTTGGACCCGCGGGCTGATGTATCGCGGCAAGTTCGATGATACGCCCGATGTGATCCGCTTTGCCGAAACGCTGGAAAAGGTCTGCATCGACACTGTCGAAAGCGGCAAGATGACCAAGGATCTGGCTTTGCTGATCGGCCCTGAACAGGCCTGGCTGACCACCGAAGGCTTCTTCGCCGCAGTGGTTGCGAACCTGGAAACGGAAATGGCCAAGGGTCAGTGACCCGGCGAGCAGGACTGCGCTGGTTTATCGGTGCAGTCTTGCTGGCAGCCTTTGCCGCTCGCTTTTTTCCGGCGCTGCTTATCTTTCCCTATCACGCCCAGTCGGGCGCGCTTGAGGTCTGGTCTGAGATTCCGATTGATCAGGCGAAGCTTGACGCGGTCGTTGCCGACGCCACCCGTCTGCTCGCGGCCAGCCCGCTGTACCAAGCGCCCGAGCGCCGCACGGTGTTTCTGACCCAACACGGTTGGCGCTGGTCGTGGCTGACCTTGAACTTGCGCGACTCGTTTGCAATCTCTCCGCCGCTGACCGGCAGCATCATCGTCAACAGCAGTTCGATTGCCGGCAACGTGGTGGGCAATGGCCGGGCGGTCGGCGGCAAGCGCAGCCTGTCGGGCATCATCGCGCACGAAACCTGCCACGAGATGGAGCGGCGGCGCTTCGGCTTGTCCTCTGACTGGCTCAAGCCGGTCTGGCTGCGCGAAGGATATTGCGATTATGTGGCTCAGGAATCGAGCCTGAGCGATGCCGATTATGACCGGCTAGTCGCCAGCCACGCAGATCACCCGGCGCTGCCTTACTACATCGGCCGGAAGCGAGTGGCGGCCGAGCTGGCGGCCAATGGCGGTAAAGTGGACGCGCTGTTCGCCGCCTATTGAGCTGCGCGGGGTGAGTGGACGTGTTCCTGCCTGATCCCGTGCCCGATGAAATAGCCTGGGATGCGGCGCAGCAGCGGAAAGCGGTTTAGCAGGCGCATCACCAGCGGCGGGGCTGAACTCGGCGGTGTCGCGCCGCTCAGCATCGGCTTCAGCAACCGTTCGTGCACCGCCCGCTGGGCCGACTGCACCAGCCGCGTTGGCAGCAAGCGCCGGGCCCGCACCCCATCGAGCAAATGATCGACCGCTTCCCCAGCAGCCAGCGGGGCTGCCAGCAGATTGGCCGCCGCAACCGCATCCTGAATCGCCAGATTGATGCCGATCCCGCCCACCGGACTCATCGCGTGCGCCGCATCGCCGATCGCCAGCAGCCCCGGCTGCGACCACCGGGTGAGCCGGTCCAGCGACACCTCGAGCAAGCTGACGCTGGACCAATCGGGCAAGGCCGCCTCCAGTCCGCTTAGTTCGGGCGCAGCCGCCAGCACATCCGCCCGAAACGCCGCGATCCCGGCAGCCATGATCGCCGCGCCGCCGCCCTTGCCGATCACAAAGGCGCACTGCCAATAATCGCGGCGATCGATCATCACCATCATCCGCGTGCCGCGCACCACTCCGCGCAAGACCTGACCCGTGGTCTGCTTGGGCACGGCGAACCACAGCACGTCGATCGGTGCGCTCAATTGTTCCAGCGGCAATACCTTTCGCACCAGCGAAGACCGTCCGTCGCAGGCGAGCGTCAGCCGCGCCCGCAACTCGCTCCCATCCTGCAGGGTCACCCCGGCGATCCGGCTGCCCGTATCGATGAACCCGCTGACCGGTGCCGCCATGCGCAGCTCAAAAGTGGGCAACAAAGCCGCTTGCTCACGCAGAAAATCAAGGAACTCCCATTGCGGCATCATCGCAATGAACGGTGCTGGCATGTTGAGGTGCGACAAGTCCCCGATCACCAGCTTGCGCCCGTTCCAATCGAATTCGGCGCGGTCGATCCGGTGGTGTGGGCGCTGGAGGAACGCGCCCAGTAGACCCAGTTCGTCGAGGATCTGCATGGTCGATGGATGCACGGTATCGCCGCGAAAATCGCGAAAGAAGTCGGCATGCTTTTCCAACACTGTCACCCGCACTCCGGCGCGCGCCAGCAGGTAGGCCGTCATCATCCCGGCCGGGCCGCCGCCCACCACCGCAACGCCAGTTTGTTCGTTTGGCATGGGATGACAAGTGCGCGCGTTGCCGCCACAAGGCAAGCATGGCCGATCCCACAGCATTGATCCCCACTTCCCCGCTTGGCGACGCCTTGGTGATTCTCGCAGCGGCGGGAATTGTCATCCCGCTGTTTGCGCGGTTTCGCATTACGCCAGTGATCGGCTTCATCCTGACCGGCATTCTGGTTGGCCCGTTCGGGTTGGGCAGCGCAGTTCTGGAGCATCCCTGGCTGGCCTATGTGACGATCAGCGATCCGCACCGGCTTGAACCGTTTGCCGAATTCGGGATCATCCTGCTGCTGTTCTCGGTCGGGTTGGAACTGTCGTTCAAGCGCTTGTGGGGGATGCGCCGCGCGGTCTTCGGAGTGGGTGCGATCGAATTGCTGGGCTGCGCGCTGCTGATCGCGCTGGTCTTGCTGGCGATGGGCAATTCGCTGGCCACAGCGGCCGCGCTGGGACTGGCGCTGGCGCTGTCCTCAACCGCGCTGGTGCTGCGCCTCGCCGATCCGCAGACGGCTGTGGGCCGCTCGGCGCTGGCGATGCTGCTGTTTGAGGATATCGCGCTGGTGCCGATCATCTTCCTGCTAGGCGCGCTCAGCAGGGATGGTGCGGGCGGCGATATGGCTGCGCTGGTGCGGACACTGGGCCTCGGCGCGGTGGTTATGGCCGGGCTGCTGCTGGGTGGACGCTTCGTCCTGCCGCGACTGTTCGATCAAGCCGCGCGAACCAAAAGCCCCGAGCTGTTCTTCGCCATCAGCATGCTGGTGGTGATCCTCGCCTCGCTGGCGACCGGCGCGGTGGGGCTGTCGCCCATTTTCGGCGCGCTTACGGCCGGACTGTTGATCGCTGAAACTGAGTACAACGGCGAAGTCGAACACATGATCGCGCCGTTCAAGGGCCTGGCGCTGGGCGTGTTCCTGCTGACAGTCGGCATGGGGCTCGATCTGGAATTGGTCTGGGCGCGGCTGGGTGAAGTGCTGTTGGCCGTCGGGCTGGTGCTGGGTGCCAAGGCGCTGGTCACCTTCCTGACGCTGCGGATGTCAGGCGCGCGCCGGGGCACTTCGACCGAGGTCGGCATCCTGCTCGCCAGCCCGTCCGAAACGACCTTGATAGTGCTGGGCGCAGCGCAGGCGGGCAAATTGATCCTGCCGTCTGCCGCGCAGTTCTGGGAAATCGTCACCGCTTTGGGGCTTACCATCACGCCGATCCTGGCGATTGGCGGGCGCTGGCTGGCGCGGCGGGTCGATCAAGCCGGGCAAGACCTTGACCAACTCGATCTGTCCGAAGCCCACGCCATCGTGGTCGGCTGCGGCCGCGTTGGCCGCTTGGTGGCCGAAATGCTGCGCGAACATGGCCAGCCTTATGTCGCGGTCGATCTCGATCTCGAACTGGTCAAGGCGGCTCGCGCCGAAGGGATCATCGCCCGCTTTGGCGATGCAGCGCGGTCCGATTCGCTCGAGCGCCTGGGGCTGGCCAGTGCCACTGCGGTGATCCTGACAATGGACGCGCCAGTAGCGGCGCAGCGGCTCGTCCGGCAGCTGCGCGCCGATCAGCCTGACCTGCCGATCATCGCCCGCGCCCGCGATGCCAGCCACGCCGCCGCATTGTACCGCGCCGGCGCTAGCCACGCGGTGCCCGAAACGCTCGAAAGTTCGCTGCAGCTGTCAGAGGCGGTGCTGGTCGATCTGGGCGTGGCAATGGGCCCAGTGATCGCCAGTATTCATGAGAAACGAGATGAAATGCGCGCGCAGATCATGCTTGAGGGTGAGCTGAGCGCGAAACCGCTGCTCAAGAGCGCGGGGCTGCGGGACCGGGGTGAGACCCCCTCACTCAACCATCTCCCCTAAAGAGAAAAGGGTTTTAAGACACAGCTCTCACCTCTTCAGGGGAGAGCTACGACGGCTTGAGAGCGCAGCGAATTAGCCGCCGTTGAGAAGAGCCTAGCCTCCCAAGACCGCCCGGACCGCCGCGATTGCCGCGTCCGCCTTGTCGCCATCTGGACCGCCGCCTTGCGCCATGTCGGCACGGCCGCCACCGCCTTGGCCGCCCAAGGCTGCGACCCCGGCGCGGACCAGATCGACCGCGCTGATCTTGCCGGTCAGATCGTCGGTCACAGCAGCGGCAATCGCCGCCTTGCCTTCATTGACGGCGACCACAGCTGCGACGCCTGAACCCATCCGCGCCTTGGCCTGATCGAGCAAGCCGCGCAGGTCTTTGGGATCGAGTCCAGCGAGCACCTGGCCGGAGAATTTCACTCCGCCAATTTCCTCATCAGCGCTCGGTGCACTGCCGCCACCACCGCCCAAGGCCAAAGCCTTTTTTGCCTCAGCCAGTTCGCGTTCCAGTTTCTTGCGCTCATCCAGCAGCGCCGCGACGCGGGTTTCCACGTCATCCGGCGTGGTCTTGAGCAAGCTCGCTGCGCCTTTCAGCGCTTCATCCCGGCTGACCAACCACTGTCGCGCGCCCTCGCCGGTCAGCGCCTCGATCCGCCGCACGCCCGAGCTGACCGCGCTGTCGCTGACGATCCGCAATAGCCCGATATCGCCCAGCGCGCGCACATGGGTGCCGCCGCACAGCTCGACCGAATAGTTTTTGCCCGCGCTGGCATTACCCATGCTGAGCACACGCACTTCGTCGCCGTATTTCTCGCCGAACAGCGCCATCGCGCCAGCCTCGATCGCTTCATCGGGGCTCATCAGGCGCGTCACCACAGGCTCGTTGCCGCGGATTTCAGCGTTCACCTCAGCCTCGATCGCAGCCACGTCATCAGCCGAAAGCGCGGTGGGATGCGAATAGTCGAACCGGAACCGATCTGGCGCGACCAGCGAGCCTTTCTGCGTCACATGATCACCCAGCCGCTTGCGCAAGGCGGCGTGGAGCAAATGCGTGGCCGAATGGTTGGCACGGATCGCATCGCGCCGCGCGGCGTCGATATCGAGCTTGATCGTATCGCCGACGGAAATCGTGCCGCTGTCCACCACGGCTTGATGCGCGTGCAAACGGCCCAGCGGCTTGGCGGTATCGCTGACCGTCAGCCGCAATCCAGCGCCCCCGCTGATCAACCCCGCGTCGCCCATTTGCCCGCCGCTTTCGCCATAAAATGGCGTCTGATTGACAATAACTGCGACCATATCGCCGGGTCCGGCACTGGCAACTTCCTTGCCGTCCTTGACCAGGGCCAGCACTTCTGCCTCAGCCGTAGCGGCGGTGTAGCCGGTAAATTCAGTTGCGCCGGCCCGCTCGGCGATGTCGAACCAGACTTCGCTGTCGGCCGCCTGCCCACTGCCCTTCCAGGCGGCGCGCGCGGCGGCTTTCTGCTGCGCCATCGCTGTATCAAAGCCGGCGCGGTCAACCCCGATGCCGCGCGCGCGCAGCGCGTCTTCGGTCAGGTCGTAGGGGAAGCCGAACGTGTCATAGAGCTTGAACGCCGTTTCGCCCGGCAGCTCTGCGCCAGCTTCCATCGTGCCGGTCGTCTCATCGAGCAGCTTGAGCCCATTGGCCAGTGTGCGGCGGAACTGGATTTCTTCGCGCTGCAGAGTCTCTTCGATCAGCGGTTGCGCGCGACCGAGCTCGGGATAAGCCTGCCCCATTTCGGTCACCAATGCAGGCACCAGCCGGTGCATCAACGGATCCTTCGCGCCGAGCAGATGCGCGTGCCGCATCGCGCGGCGCATGATCCGCCGCAGCACATAGCCGCGCCCTTCGTTGCTCGGCAGCACCCCGTCGGCCAGCAGGAAGCTGACCGAGCGCAAGTGATCGGCGATCACCCGGTGGCTGGCTTTTTGCTCACCCTGCGCGGGCACTCCGGTCAGACTTTCGGACGCTGCGATCAGCGCCTTGAAAGTATCTGTATCGTAATTGTCGTGCTGGCCCTGCAGCACCGCCGCGACGCGTTCCAGCCCCATTCCGGTGTCGATGCTGGGGCGCGGCAATTCGCCGACCTGGACATCGTTTTCCTGCAGAAACTGCATGAACACCAGGTTCCAGATTTCGACAAAGCGATCGCCGTCCTCATCCGGGCTGCCCGGAGGTCCGCCGAAGATGTGGTCGCCGTGATCGAAGAAGATTTCCGAGCACGGCCCGCACGGACCATCGGCGCCCATTGCCCAGAAGTTGTCCTTGGTCGGGATGCGGATGATCCGGCTTTCGGGCAGGCCCGCAATCTTCTTCCACAAATCAAATGCCTGATCGTCGGTGTGATAGACCGTGGCGGTCAGCTTGTCCGCCGGGATGCCCCATTGCTTGGTCAGCAAGGTCCAGGCGTGGATGATCGCCTGTTCCTTGAAATAGTCGCCGAACGAGAAGTTGCCGAGCATTTCAAAGAAGGTGTGATGCCGCGCCGTATAGCCGACGTTGTCGAGATCGTTGTGCTTGCCGCCCGCGCGCACGCATTTCTGGCTGGAGGTGGCGCGCGCGGTGCTGCGCGTTTCCAGCCCGGTGAACACGTTCTTGAACGGCACCATGCCCGCATTCACGAACATCAGCGTCGGATCGTTGTACGGCACCAAGGGCGCCGAAGGCACCACTTCGTGGCCGTGCGAGCCGAAGTAATCGAGGAAGGAGCGGCGGATTTCGTTCGTCGAGGTCATAGTCTTGGCCGATTAGGGCCTGTTGCAGCCGCGAACAAGCGCGATTCTGTGCGCGCTCAAGCCGGAACCCTGACTTTCAGCGCGTGCGGCAGCGAGACAAAGCGCAGCGGCAGCAGCATCTCGCTCACCTCACCATCGTGCGCCACGTGGATTGGGCCGCTTCCAAGCAGGGTGAATTCCTTGCATTCACTGATGAGAGTGAAGTCGCGGTCCGCGTCGGCCCGGCCCAGCAGCGTGCGCAGGGCAAACCCAATCAGCGCCAGCGCGCTGCGGTGGCTGACCGCATAAAGTGCCAGTTCGCCGCGATCGAGCGCATCACGCTGGCCGAGCCGCTCGCCGGTGAAATTGTAGCGGTTGTTGCCGATGAACAGCAGCGGGGTCGTGATCACCTGCCGCTCGCCGCCAATGTCGAGCTCCAGCCGCCGCACCTTGATCGCCCGCAGCACGGTCCAGGCCGCCGGGACCGCGGCCAGCCATTTGGGCATATTTTCGCCGTCACGGACGCGGACCAGCTTGGTATAAAGCCCGACCGAGGCGTTGTTGACAAACATCTGCTCGCCCACTTGCGCCAGGTCAATCGCGCGGGTCCGCCCAGCAATGGCAATCTTCGCAGCCTCGGCCAAATCAGCCGGGATACCCAGATCGACCGACAGATGGTTGAGCGTCCCCAGCGGTAACACCGCCATCGTCTGCCCAGCCTTGCTTAGCAACGCCGCCGCTGATCCGAGCGTACCGTCACCGCCGCCCACCGCGACCACATCGCAACCGGGCTGCTTGGTCAGCGTTGCGGCTAGATCCTTGCCTTCCACCAGTTGCGGTGCGACAGTTACGCCCTGCGCCGCAAAAGCATCAATCAACTGATCACGCAGACCCTCGCCTGCGCGAGCGGCTTTGCCGCCCGATGCATTGACGACCACTTCGATGCGGGGCTTCCGGTCCAAATTCGGGCTATTTTGTCGCGGTCACGATCCAGGCCGCGGCCGGAAAGGCCACCAGATTGCCGCTGCGGTGCGCTTCGAGCCATTCGCGCACCCAGCCTTCCGCGCGCTCCCTCGCTTCGCCTTCAAGCCCGCGCAACACTGGCGCTGCGGGTCCAATCCGCCGGAACAGCTGCAGTGCGTCTTCGACCGGCTCCTCGCCCGCGCCAGCGACATAGGCAAAATCGACCGATTCAAGCGCAATGCCGCGCCACCCAGCATTGTCCAGAATGCCGCGAACGTGGGCCTCATCGGCAAAGGCGAACGGACCCGGCGCGGTGCTTTCGCCCATTGGCGGTACTTCCAGCAAGGCGCCCAATTCCGATGCCCAAGGGTTAAGCTTGGCGCTGCGAAAACACGAAAACACCATCCGTGCGGCGGGCGCAGCCAGCGCACAAAGGTTGGCAAAAGCCATCACCGGAATGTCGAAAAACATGACCCCGTGGCGCGACACCAGCAGTTCCGGCGCGAAATCGACGGGCTTCCAAAGTGCCGCATCAGCCTCGACAAAGTCGACATTGTCGAGCGTCTCGCCGCGCTCACGTGCGGCTGCGAGCAGCTCGCCTGAAACATCGACGCCGACCACTTTTGCAGTAGCATTCCCGCGCGCCAGGGCCAGCGACAACTCACCCGCGCCGCAGCCGATATCGAGCGCGTCTTGCCCTTCGCAGCCGCCGATCCGGCTAAGCAGCCGTTCGGTTAGCCCGGAAAAGGCCCGGTCGGTCAGCCGGTAGCTCTCTGCCCAGCTGCGGCCGACTTGCGCGCGCCAGTCACTTCCTGTTGTCATGGCGGCGACGCTAAGCGTTGCTCCGGCGCGCCGCAAGGGGGGAAATCAAACGCAAATTATGCTTGCGACTCGCAACCAACAGGCAGAGCATCGCCGCCTAGTCCTTGCGCGTCTGAGAGCAGGAGTTTGCGCCCGACGCGCCTCACCAAATGGAGGCGAACAATGGGCAATATCCAAAATGGACAGACCGGCGGCAGTGCCACAACCCGTGCGGTCGCTCTGGTGGGGCCGGCCGGCACGGGCAAGACCAGCCTCGCCGAAGCGCTGCTGTTCACCAGCGGCGCGATCAACCGCCAGGGCAGTGTCGAAACTGGCAGCACAGTCGGCGATGCCAGTCCCGAGGCGCGCACCCGCGGCGGATCGACCGAACTTAACCTGTTTCATTTTAACTATCTGGGCGAACACTTCGCGCTGATCGACGTTCCCGGCGGCACCGGTTTCAGCGCTGACGGCATGGCCGCGTTGCAATCTACCGATCTGGCTGTGGTGGTGATTGACCCATCCCCGGAGCGCGCCGGGCTGGCTGAACCAATCTTGCGGCAGCTGGACGGACTGGGCGTGCCGCATGTTATTTTCGTCAACAAGATCGAGCATGCCCGCGCCGGAGCGGTTCGCGAATTGATCGCGCAGCTGCAACCGATGAGCCGCGAGCCGCTGGCGCTGCGGCAAATCCCGATCCGCCAGGATGATGCGATCACCGGCTACGTCGATCTCGCGCTCGAGCGCGCCTATCGCTACCGCGCCGGGAAACCGAGTGAGCGGGTCGAAATGCCCGGTGAGTTGCTCGAACGCGAGCAAGCCGAACGCACGCATTTGCTTGAAACTTTGGCCGATTTTGATGATCAGCTGCTCGAAGCGCTGCTAACGGATGCTGCCCCGGATACGGCGACCGTGATGTCCGATCTGGCCATGGATACCGCGCAAAACAAGGTCGTGCCGGTGGTGCTGGGCTCGGCCTTGTCGGACGGCGGGGTGCACCGTTTGCTCAAGCTGTTGCGCCATGAAGTCCCGGGCCCGGATGCGGCAGCGGCGCGGATGGGCCTGACGGACGGCGGCGCGCTGCATGTGTTCAAGATCGCCAATGGCGGCGCGATGGGGCGGCTTGCCTTAGGCCGAGTGCTAGGCAGCACCTTGCGCGAAGGCGACGAATTGATCGTCGGCGAAAGCCCCGAGCGGACCGGCTCGCTGTTCTTCGTCCAAGGCGACAAGACCGCCAAGCAAAGCAATGCCCGGGCCGGCGATATTGTCGCGGTTGCAAAAGTGGATGGAGCGCGGGCCGGGATGGTGCTGGGCCGCAAGGGTGCAGCGCTGGGCCAATCTGGATCGCACGAAGCCGGACTGATCGCCTGCCCGCCGCGCAATGCCGCGCTGGCGATCACCACGCGTGACCGCAAAGACGACGTCAAGCTATCGACCGCGCTCCACCGCTTGTGTGAGGAAGACCTGGCGCTGGAGTGGACGCAGGACGATGCCAGCCATGAAACGGTCCTGCGCGGGATCAATGACGAACACCTGACGGTGGTGATCGGGCGGCTGCAGCGGCGCTATGGCGTGGCGGTGGATACGCAGGCGCCGCGCACTGCTTATCGCGAATCGATTAAACGCGCCGCAAGCCAGCGCGGGCGGCACAAGAAACAATCGGGCGGGCACGGCCAGTATGGTGACTGCATGATCGAGATCCGGCCGCGCAAACTGGGTGAAGGCTTTGCCTTTGAGGACAAGATCACCGGCGGCGCTATCCCGCGCCAGTACATTCCGGCGGTCGAAGCCGGGGTGCGCGATGCGATGGAACGCGGCCCGCTGGGCTTTCCGGTGGTCGATGTCGCGGTAACGCTGATCGACGGTTCGTTCCACGCGGTCGACAGTTCCGAACTGGCGTTCCGGATCGCCGGGCGCATGGCGATGACCGAGGCGCTCGCCGCAGCCGCACCGTATCTGCTCGAGCCGATCGCCAGGGTCTCGGTCAACACCCCGGCCGGGACCGGATCGAAGGCAGGATCGGTGCTATCAGCGCGGCGCGGGCAGATCCTGGGGCTATCGCCGCATCCCGATTGGGCGCGGTGGGAGCGGGTCGAAGCACTGCTGCCAGAAAGCGCGCTGCACGGGCTCGATGCCGAATTGCGTTCGCTCAGTCAGGGACTGGCGAGCTTCACCGCCGCGTTCGATCACCTGTCCGAACTGGGCGGCAAGCCAGCCGACGAAGTGATCAAGGCGCGCCTGCTTCAATAGCCCAGCTTCAATAGCCGTAATAGGCCCCGCCCTTTTCGCGCGCGACTTGCCAAGCTGGGCGCGCATGAGCGGCAGCCACGAATGCAGCCAGGTGCGGATAGGCCTCGCCCTGCCCCTGCATCACCGCGATCTCGGCCGGGAAGCTCAGCATGAAATCAGCGCCGGTCCAGTCATCACCAACAAAGTGGCCGGTGCCAGCGAGCTGATCGTCGAGATAGGCGAACTGGCTGCTGAGCTGTTCAGCGATGCGCGGCTGCAGCGGCGCAGCGGCGTCACCGAGCCGCGCGGTGTAAAGCTGGAGCAGGATCGGGGTCATCGCCGAACCTTCAGCAAAATGCATCCATTGCAGATGGCGCAGCGCATCCTTGCTGCCCGACGCTGGCTGAAAGCGGCCACTGCCGTAGGTATCGAGCAGGTGCTGGATGATCGCTCCCGATTCCTCGATCACTTCGCCGTTATCCTCCAGCAGCGGTGACTTGCCGAGCGGATGGACCGCCTTGAGCTCTGGCGGCGCCAGATTGGTCACCGCGTCGCGCTGATAGTGCCGGATTTCATAAGGCAGGCCCAGCTCTTCAAGCGTCCAGAGCACCCGCTGTGACCGGCTGTTGTTCAGGTGATGGACGATCAGGGTCATATGCGCGCTCCTCGGCGAATTGGGTGAGGCGGTGATAGCAGGCAAGTGCGCGGACGCCAGCGGGAGATTTCAGGGAATGGTCACCAGATTGCGGGTCCACGGGGCCGAAGCAGAGAGCCGGCAGCGCGAAGCATCAAGCGTAACGACAACCTCGCCGCCATCGCGGTTGAGCCGGAAGGGCAGATAATACTGCAGCGCACCGCCTGCAGCATCGGCGTGCAGATCGCGCTCAATCGGCACCATATCGCCGTTGCTCAGTCGCAGCCGCAGCGCCTCGCCCGGGATCAGCCCGCGCGCGCGCAATTGCAGCGTACGCCCGCTGCTGGTGATCGCCAGCTTGCAGTCACCCGCCCGATCAAAGCCGAGTAGCGGCCATTGATCGCCCAGCGACGCGCTGGCCTGCCCGCCGACTGCGGCCAGTAGCGCCGCCGCGATAGCTATTGCGATTGGCTGCTTCATCACCCGTTTGCTCCAGAAAAATGTTCTGGGTCACACTGGCGACATTGCTGGCCAAGTCACCTGCCGATATGGGCCAGCCCCAGACCGGGACAGCGCAATGCACATCTATCCCGGTCTGTCAGGATCAGCTCAAGGCGCAGGGGCCGAGGCAGCTGGCCCGCTAGCGGGAAGCCCCGCAGCCTCGTTGCCAATGGTCTTGGCCACATCAGCCCGGACCTTGTCATTGTTGGCGGCGACGGTCCCGGCGTCTTTGCCCTTTTTGTCGAGCAGCATTTCCTCACCGGCTGCGCCAGTGGCGACCAGGCGGACATTGACCGGGTTGGGTGACAATTTGTTCGAAGCGCCGGTGCCGCCATCGACTAGTCCGCCAACCAGGCCGCCCGCGATCAGATTGCCGAATGCACCGCCGCTGAGGCGTGATTGGATGAGGACGTAGACCGAACGGTAGCCAGCCAGACTGATGTCGACGCGCATATCGTGGCGGCGCGGCACTTCCACCTTGCACGGTGAGATGCAGGTATAGCCATTGGTGAGTTTGACGCTGGCACCTTGCGGGTCAGTATTTACCACCAGATCCTGATTTGAGCCGTGCATTACTGTTGCGCAACCCGACAGCGCGAACAGACCAACTACCGCAAGCGCGGCAACACGTAGTTTTTGCATGATTTACCCCCCTATTACTCCGCGCAACTGGGTGCCGGTATTTTTGTGGGGCGTCAAGCTTCCGGTTACGCAAGTCTACGCAGCATATGAGTTTTTCGAACAAAAACCGGCGCGGAAGCTGATTGAGCTGCCGCGCCGGTTCTGTATTTCAGAGGACGTTCCCGTGGGTACTGGGGACCGGGAACGCCCTCCTTTCAACTCCGGCACTGCTGCGGCAAGGCAGCTGCGCCGGAAGCTCTCAGGGATCAGTCAGCCTGGTCTGCGTCCGGACCAGCCATCATCTCCCCGGATAGACCATCGGTTTGGCTGCGGATCGCAGCTTCCATCCGGTCACAAATCTCGGGATTTTCTTTAAGGAACTGCTTCGAATTTTCGCGGCCCTGGCCGATCCGGATGCTGTCATAGCTGAACCATGCGCCAGATTTCTCGACGATCCCGGCCTTGACCCCCAGATCGAGGATTTCACCGATCTTCGAGATGCCCTGGCCGTACATGATATCGAATTCGACCTGCTTGAACGGCGGCGCGACCTTGTTCTTGAC
>JANNYT010000117.1:0-11856 GCA_031410255.1 Novosphingobium sp.
GATCAGGAGCGGTTTACCAGCCGCGACATGATTGCGGTGGAGGAGCGGCTTGGCCTGTCCGCGTCAATGCTGGCAAGAAGTGAGCGTCACGGTGTTGCGGATCGTAACCGCCATGCTGCGCTTGACGGTGCAGCCGAGCGCGGACTGATCTTGTCGGGCGAGCAGCGCGATGCATTCGATCATGTCACCGGCCAGTGCGACCTGGCCTCGGTGGTTGGTTATGCCGGGAGCGGCAAGTCGGCGATGCTGGGCGTTGCGAGGGATGCCTGGGAGCGTGAAGGCTACAATGTGCGCGGTGCATCCCTCTCGGGCATCGCCGCTGAAAATCTCGAAGCCGGTTCGGGCATCACGTCGCGGACAATCGCCAGCTTGGAATATCAGTGGAAGCAGGGCCGCGAGCAATTGAGCGAGCGGGATGTGCTGGTAATCGACGAGGCGGGTCTGACCGGGACGCGCCAGATGGAGCGGGTGCTGTCGGCAGCGCGCGATGCGGGCGCGAAGGTTGTGTTGGTCGGCGATCCCGAGCAATTGCAGGCCATCGAGGCGGGGGCTGCATTCCGCTCTCTCGCCGAAGCCCACGGCGCGGTTGAGATCACCGAGATTCGCCGCCAGCGCGACGACTGGCAGCGCAATGCCACCCGCGCGCTCGCCACCGGGCGGACGGGCGAGGCTATCCATGCTTATGGCGAGAATGGGATGGTTCACAGCGCCGAAACGCGCGAAGCCGCGCGCACCGAGCTTGTCGAGGGATGGGACCATGCCCGCACCACCAACCCCGACAAAAGCCGGATCATTCTCACCCATACCAATGCCGAGGTGCGCGACCTCAATATCGCGGCCCGCGACAAGCTGCGTGATGGCGGCGCGCTTGGTGCCGACGTGGACGTGAAAACCGAACGCGGCGATCGTGACTTTGCCAGCGGCGACCGGATGATGTTCCAGCGGAATGAGCGCGGCATGGGCGTCAAGAACGGGACGCTTGGCACGGTTGAGCATGTGACGGCTGGACATATGGCCGTGCGCACCGATGACGGGCGCCGCGTCTCGTTCGACCTGAAAGACTATGCCCATGTCGATCATGGCTATGCTGCCACCTTCCACAAATCTCAGGGCGTGACGGTCGATCAGGCGCATATACTGGCGACTCCGGGGATGGACCGACATTCTGCCTATGTCGGCCTCACACGCCACCGTGACGGGGTGCAGCTTCATCATGGCCGCGATGATTTCGCCGATCAAAGCAAACTTGTCCGCACTCTGTCGCGCGAGCGGACTAAGGATATGGCGGGCGATTATCCACTCCCCGATGCCGCAGCGCGCGGCTTTGCCGAGCGGCGCGAGTTCCGGTTTGGCGAGGTCGCCCGCGATATGGTCGCCAAGGCGCGGGGGTTGTTCGCCGACCCTGACCGGATCGCGGCCTTGCGGGGCCGTCTCGACAAGGTGTTGGGGCGTGAGCCGTCAGCAGCGCCCGAAGCTGCGGACAGGGAACCGGGGCAGGATCGCGGCACCAATGCCGCTGCGATCCGTCTCCGCGCGCGTATGGCCGAACGGGGCAAGCAGGTGCGCAAGGATGATGAGCGGGATCGTGACCGGACAAAAGATCGCGACCTTGACCGTGGAGGGCCAGGACGATGAGCGAAACGCAGGACGATCCGTTAGTGGGATTGCTGACCGACATTGCCGAAGGGGTGGCGACCCTCGCTGCGCGGATGGATGCAATGGAAACAGCGGCTGCGGCACATCAGGCCCAAGTGAATGAGGCGCTTGCCACCATCGCAGAGATTGCCACGCGGACATACTACGCCAGCAAGCCGTCGAGTTCTTTGCCCGACGACGTCATCAACACGAACGTGATGAACCCCATGATCAAGCGGTGGCGGTCTGAGTGGATAATGACGTTTCGACCATCGGAATTTAAGATATTCAACAACCTAGACGCGCTCAGCACCGAGGAGATCGAAGCACTTCTCAGGGAGCGCGCCGTCGTTGCGAAAAAGGCCACAAACGCCGAACGCCTTCGCCATGAGCGGAAACTTACTTTGCTCAAGGACGAAATGGACAGGCGGTTCAAAGTCCACGAGAAAAGCATGGAGCGCGACGGGCCGGGGCGAGGACGATAATTTTATGGCACCAACATTTTCGCGGCATCAGCCTGATTCATCGGCGGTTAGGCGTGGAGAAAATGCTATAAAAATAGCCCGTAAATTCAGCTTTTTGATGAACATTTGCACCCAAGCTATATATGAGTTTGCCTTGGCAACGGAGTTATGTATATTAAGAGTGTCTGATTTCACTCTTTTGATGAATATAAACACATGGAACACGTCGAAGCCACACATGCCTCCCCGCTCGGACGGGCGCAACTTGCCAAGCTGGTGCGCGAGGCAAGCGATGTCATCCACGTAGCAGACGCCGCACGGTTGCTAGACGCCGACCGAACGGATGTTTCCAAAGCATTGGCGCGCTGGACTAAGCAGGGATGGTTACGCCGCGTCGGTCACGGTGCCTATGTCGCCGCCAGCCTCGACTCTATCCAGAACGAGCATGTCCTCGATGATCCGTGGGTGCTGGTTCCAGCCCTGTTTAGCCCCGCCTATATCGGCGGCAGGAGTGCGGCTGAACATTGGGATATGACCGAACAGATTTTCAATGACACGGTGGTGCTGACGGGCCGCAAGCTGCGTGAACGCTCCCAATCTCGCCACGGCGCAACCTTCACCCTCAAGCATATCGCCGAGGATAAGATCTTCGGGACGAAAGTGATTTGGCGCGGGCATAGCAAGATTGCCGTGTCGGACATCCACCGCACCATCGTCGATATGCTCGACGATCCCGCCATTGGCGGCGGCATCCAGCATGTGGAAGATTGTGTCCGCGCCTATCTTGCCCGACCAGATCGCGATGACGCGGCGCTTATCGCCTATGCCGACCGTCTCGGCAACGGCGCGGTGTTCAAGCGCCTAGGCTTTCTGGCGGAGCGCGACGATAAGGGTGAGGCGCTGCTTGCCCTGTGCCGCGAACGGTTAAGCCAAGGCAATGCTAAGCTCGATTCGGCGCTCGACTGCACACGGCTGGTGTCGCGCTGGAAACTGTTGGTGCCGCCGCTGTGGCTGGGTGAGGCGGCGCGATGATCGACCGCCTGGAAATCCTTGAAACCGCGACACGCATGTCGCTTGGCCCGCAAGTCGTCGAAAAGGACTATGTGCTGGGCTGGGTGCTTGCGGGTATTTATGCCCATGAAGAGCTGGCCAGCACATGGGTGTTCAAGGGCGGCACCTGCCTGAAAAAATGCTTCTTTGAGACCTACCGCTTCTCGGAAGATTTGGACTTTACCCTCACCGACGCCGCGCATCTCGACAATGCGTTTCTCCAGAGGGTGTTCACCGAAGTCGTTGAATGGGTTTATGAGCATTCGGGCATTGAGATGCCAGCCAATCAGCAAGTGTTCGACATTTACACCAATCCGCGCGGCAGCGTGTCATGCCAAGGCAAGCTGTCCTATCGTGGCCCTGTATCGCCCCGATCAGGCGGGTGGCCGCGTATCAAACTCGACCTTACCGCCGACGAGCGGCTTGTCCTGCCACCCGTCGGGGCAACCGTGTTCCATCCCTACAGCGATGAACCAGAAGGCGGCATTCACGCCCTGGCCTATGCCTATGAAGAAGTGTTCGGCGAGAAAGTACGTGCGCTGGCAGAGCGCACTCGCCCGCGTGATCTCTACGATGTCATCAACCTGTTCCGCAACGATAGCGCCCGTCCACAACCCGCCGTCATGCTCGACGTGCTGCGCCAGAAATGTGAATTCAAGGGCATTCCCGTGCCGCGCTTGGCCGACCTTGAGCCACACCGCGCCGAAATGGTGGGCGCGTGGCAAAACATGCTGGCGCACCAGCTTCCAGCCTTGCCATCCGTTGACGCTTTTTGGGATGAGTTGCCCGCATTCTTTGAATGGCTAGTCGGTGGGGTGCTGCCCGTCGCGCCTGCTGCTTACACCAACACCGGCGGCGACATTGTGCTGCGTGACCGCGTGTTGCGCTTGCCGCTTGCAGGATCGGCACAGGCAGGCGTTGAAGTCATCCGCTTTGCCGCCGCCAACCATCTTTGCATTGATCTCGACTACCGCAAATTGGACGGTAGCATCACCCACCCGCGCATCGAGGCCTATTCGCTACGCCGCACTGCCGAAGGTAATATCGTGCTGCACGGCTATGATGTGAACAAGCAGGGGCATCGCAGCTACCGCGTCGATTTGATCCGCGACGCGCGCGTGTCGAATCAAACCTTCATCCCGCGCTATGAGATTGAGTTGACGCCCAGAGGCTCGTTGCATGTCGCGCCAACGACCGCGCGAGCAACAGGATTGGTGCAACGGCCCAAGCCATTGCGATCCGTAAAGGCACCTGCGCGAGCGCGGCTCAATGCTGGCCCGACCTATGTCGTTCAGTGCCCCGTTTGCCAGAAGAAGTTTTCACGCAAGACGAACAGACGTCAGCTCAATCCGCATAAGAATGAGCATGGTTACAAATGCAGTGGCAGGCACGGCATCTACGTCGAGACGCGGTATTAGGTGGCTTTGAACGGGGCCTATCGTCTCAGCCATACTGTAACGACCGCTAACGAAAGCAAGTGAAGAGGAGGGGTTCGTGCCAAAAGCGCCTGACGGCGATCATGGCGTTTAAATGGCATCAACTCTCAAATCCCTCTAACGGGCTTCCAAGGGGCGATTTTGGGGCAGTTTCTCGGTTCAAAATTAGCACAGTGATTAGCACACTAGGACAAGAGAAATACATTTTCTCCATATATTACAATCATTTAATGATATATTTACTTGACTCAAAATCGTTTGTTGAGAGACGTGCCCGTTCGAGTCGGGCCAGGGGCACCACCACACCGAAGTGATTGCGCGGCGCGCTGCTAGTCGTCCGGTTGGGCCGAGCGGTTGCTGCGTTCGCGCGAGCTGGCTTTGATCGCTTCCAGCTGTGCTTCACTGGGCACACCGGGGCGCGCGGCAGCGGCGCGGCGCTTGGTGGGATCGGCATTCGGTGAAGCGTTGATCGGCACATCCGGGACAGTGATCGACGCGCCCGAAGAAGTCGGAAAGTTGGCCGGCAGTGCGTCCGGCTGTTGCCCGTCTTGGCGAGCCATTTGGCGGTAAGAAGCACCGCCGTCACCGCTCCCGCCGCCAAAATCTCCAGCGTTGTCATTGGCGAACCCGGCCGCGGTCACCTCGCTGCTGACCTTCAATTTGGCCGCCAGCTTTTTGGTACCGAACTTCTCGGCTTCAGTTGTGACGAGCTGGTTCTTGGCGTCAACCGCTTCGATCTGGGCCTGCGCGCCCCACTCATCACCGCTGGCAACCACTGCCAGCGTGGCGGTCAGCACAACTGCTGCCGCAGCGAAGTGCTTGAGCAGCTTTGGTGAAAGCGGTCCGAGGTGTTTGGCGCGGCGCATGGCCGTATATCTAGGCCGCGAAGGTTAACCGCCGGGTTTGGGCTTATGGTTACGAACGAATTGACGGCCGCCAGGGCAAAAGGGGTACCCTGACGGCCATCGTTTCTCCTCCCCAGGAGTTATTGGCAGCGCTTTAGGCTGCGAACTGGTTCATCGTGTTGTCTTTGCCGCCAGCCTTCAGCGCGGCTTCACCGGCAAACATTTCCTTGTGATCATCACCGATGTCGCTGCCCGACATGTTCTGGTGCTTGACGCAGGCGATGCCCTGGCGGATTTCCTCGCGCTGGACGCTCTTCACATAGCCCAGCATGCCGGCCTCGCCGAAGTATTCGCGGGCCAGGTTGTCGGTGCTGAGTGCAGCGGTGTGATAGGTCGGTAGAGTGATCAGGTGATGGAAGATACCCGCCCGCGCTGCGGAGTCCCGCTGGAAAGTGCGGATCCGCTCATCAGCTTCGATTGCCAGCTCGGTCGTGTCATAGTCGACGCTCATCAGCTTGGCCCGGTCGTAAGCCGACAGGTCCTTACCGGCCTGCGCCCAGGCATCGAACACCTGCTGACGGAAGTTGAGCGTCCAGTTGAAGCTGGGCGAGTTGTTGTAAACCAGCTTGGCATTGGGAACGACTGCGCGGATCCGGTCAACCATGCCCGCAATCTGCTCGATATGCGGCTTTTCGGTTTCGATCCAAAGCAAGTCGGCGCCGTTCTGCAGACTGTTGATGCAATCGAGCACGCAGCGATCCTCGCCAGTGCCGGTGCGGAACTGGTACAGGTTTGAAGGGAGCCGCTTGGGCTGCATCAGTTTACCGTCGCGGCTGATCAGGACCTGGCCGTGCGTAAGATTGCCGGCCGTGACTTCGTCGCAATCGAGGAAGCTGTTGTACTGATCGCCAATGTCGCCAGCTTCGCGGGTGAAGGCGATCTGCTTGGTCAGGCCAGCGCCGAGCGAGTCGGTGCGGGCGACGATGATCCCATCGTCGATCCCCAGTTCCATGAAGGCGTAGCGAATGGCGCGGATCTTCGCGAGGAAGTCCTCATGCGGCACGGTGACCTTGCCGTCCTGGTGACCGCACTGCTTTTCGTCCGAAACCTGATTTTCGATCTGCAGCGCGCAGGCCCCCGCTTCGATCATCTTCTTGGCCAGCAAATACGTCGCTTCGGCATTGCCGAACCCGGCGTCGATATCGGCAACGATCGGCACAACATGGGTTTCGTAGTTGTCGATCTGCTGCTGCAGCGCCTTGGCCTTGACGGCATCGCCGGCATCATGCGCCGCATCCAGATCGCGGAACAACATGCTCAGTTCGCGGGCATCGCCCAGCCGCAGGAAAGAGTAGAGCTCTTAGATCAGCGCCGGAACGCTGGTCTTTTCGTGCATGGATTGATCGGGCAGCGGGCCAAATTCGCTGCGCAGCGCTGCGATCATCCAGCCCGACAGGTACAGGTAGCGGCCCTTGGTGGTGCCGAAATGCTTCTTGATCGAAATCAGCTTCTGCTGCCCGATAAAGCCATGCCAGCAGCCCAGTGACTGGGTGTAGTTGGCCGGATCGGCATCATATGCGGCCATATCGCGGCGCATGATCCCGGCGGTGTACTGGGCGATATCGAGGCCGGTGCGGAAGCGGTTCTGGGCGCGCATCCGGGCGACTGACTCAGCGTTGATTCCATCCCAGCTGGGCTGGTCGGCGATGGTCTTGTCGGCTTGGGCGATATCGTTGGCGTAAGTCATAGTCTTGCTCCCGCGGAGTTGTTGGCCAAGCCTTAGGGGGCGAGTGCCGCGAAGCGGTAACATAAATGACAAGATTTGTTGTCATAGTGCTTACAAATCGCACCAATGCTTGCAACAGTGTAATAATTATGACAAAGTGAAGCATGGCTGAAACTGCAATTCTAGCTGGGCCGGCAATCCGCCGTTTGCGCCGCCGCGAAGGGTTGACGCAGACCGCGATGGCAACGCGGCTCGCGATCTCGCCCAGTTACCTCAACTTGATTGAGCGCAACCAGCGTCCGCTATCAGCGCGGCTGCTGGTGCAATTGGCCGAAGCGTTCGATTTCGATCCGCGCAGCTTGAGGCAGGACGAAGCGGTTGGCGGGATCGATGGTCTGCGCCGCCGCCTCGCAGATGAACGCTTTGCCGACCTGACGATTGACCGTGACGAGATCGCCGAGTGGATCGCCGCTGCGCCGCAAGCCGCGCTGGCCTTTGCCCGACTGTTCGATGCATCGGGTAGCGCGGCCGGGGCTGCTGGCGGGTTGCTCAGCGATCCGATGGACCTGACCCGGCGTGAGATCGAGCGTTGGCGAAACCACTTTGCCGATCTGGATCAGGCGGCCGAAGACCTGTCGGACGAATTGCGCTTGTCCAATGCTGAAATCGGCGCGGCGCTGGCTGAGCGGCTGCGGCAGCGGCACCAGCTGTCAGTGCGGGTGCTGCCGGTCGAAGTGATGCCCGATGCCTTGCGGCGGCTCGATCTGCATGCCCGGCAGTTGCAATTGTCCGAACTGCTCGATCAGTCATCACGCAATTTCCAGGTCGCGGTGCAGCTTGCGATGCTCGAACAGGGTGAGGCGATTGCGGCCTTGGCCGACGGTGCCGGCTTTGCTGACCGCGCGGCCTGGCGCCTGTTCCGCCGCCATCTCACAGGCTATTTCGCCGCCGCCTTGCTGATGCCCTATGGCCGCTTCATCCGCGCTTGCGAAACGACCGGCTATGATCTGGCGATCCTCCAGCGCCGCTTCAACGTGGGGTTTGAACAGCTGGCGCATCGCCTTACGACGCTGCAGCGCGTCGGCCAACGCGGACTGCCGTTCTTCATGGCGCGGCTGGACCGGGCTGGGCAGTTTTCCAAGCGCTATGCCGGGGCCAGCGGCACGACCATGCTGGAAAACGGCGCGAGCTGCCCGCTGTGGAACGTGCACCGGGCGTTTGAACAAGCGGGGCGAATCGGGGGCCAGAATGTTACTTTTACCGATGCCTCTGGCCAGAGCTCGCAATGGTTCACCATGGCGCGCACGGTTACGGGAAATGGCGCGCTGGGTGGGGATGGGCCGCGCTTCGTGGTGGTGCTGGGGCTGGAGGCTGGTCTGGCCGGGCAACTGTCGCAAGCGCGCGGGATTGCGCTTGATCCTGGGCAGGCCGAACGGATTGGTGCGGGCTGCGCGCAGTGCCACCGTGCCGATTGCCAGCAACGCTCATTGCCGCCGCGCGGCGCGGCACTGACTTTCGACGAACGCAGCCGCGGGCTCACGCCATTCAGTTTCGGGCGTTAACCAAGCGCTGTAAAATTTACCGACATTTCACCTCTCGCGCTTAGGCAGGCAGGCAGCAATCCAAGGAAGGCCGCCGCGAGAACATGATCCGTCTGTTCAAACACTATATTCCCCATGCCGTGATCCTGCTGGGACTGATCGATATCGCGCTGCTGCTGGCAGCCGGAGAGATGGCATGGCGGCTGCGCACCAGCCAGATCGGGATTGACCTTGGGCCGCTGGCGGACCGGGCCTGGCAGCTGATCGGCTTTGCCGGGGTGATCCTGACCGCGATGATCGCAGTCGGGGTATACGGCGCTGATGCCTTGCGTTCGATGCGGTTTGCCACGGCGCGGCTGTTGGTGGCGGTCTCGCTGGGGATCATCGGGCTGACTTTCGTCGACTTTCTGTTCGGCGGGCACAATTTCTGGCGTTCGACTTTGGCTTACGCGATGCTCGGCGCGATCGTGGCTTTGGTGATGAACCGGCTGGTAGTCGGCGGGATCCTGGGCGCATCGGCGTTTCGGCGCCGGGTGCTGGTGCTGGGTGCCGGGATGCGGGCTGATCGGCTGCGCAAATTGTCCGAACGCCCCGAAAGCGGCTTTGTGATCGTCGGCTATGTTGCGATGACAGAAAGCCAGCCAACCGTACTGGAAGCGATCAACCGCTCCGCGATCCATAACCTGACTCGCTATGTCGAAAACCTGGGGGCCAGCGAAGTGGTGCTGGCACTGGAAGAACGGCGCAACGCGCTGCCGTTGCCCGATTTGCTGCGGATCAAGACCACTGGGGTCCACGTTAACGACTTCTCCAGCTTTATCGAGCGCGAAACCGGGCGGGTCGATCTTGATACGGTCAATCCCAGTTGGTTGATCTTCTCCGATGGCTTCTCCTCTGGCCGCGCAATCTCGAGCGTGGCCAAGCGCTTGTTCGACATTACCGTCAGCCTGCTGCTGCTGGCCCTGACTGCGCCCGTGATCCTGCTGTTTGCGCTGCTGGTAAAGCTCGACAGCAAGGGGCCGGCGTTCTTCCGGCAAGTGCGCGTGGGGCTTTACGGACAGGATTTCGCGGTGATCAAGCTGCGTTCGATGCGCACCGATGCCGAGGTCAACGGCGCGCAGTGGGCGGTTGAAAACGATCCGCGCGTGACCCGGCTGGGCCGGTTTATCCGCAAGGTCCGGATCGACGAATTGCCGCAGACCTGGTCGGTGCTGAAAGGCGAGATGAGCTTTGTCGGCCCGCGCCCCGAACGCCCCGAATTCGTCTCCGATCTGGAGCAGCAACTGCCGTTCTACGCCGAACGCCACATGGTCAAACCCGGGATCACTGGCTGGGCGCAGATCAACTATCCCTATGGCGCGTCAATCGACGATTCGCGCCACAAGCTGGAATTCGATCTCTATTATGCCAAGAATTACACGCCGTTCCTCGACCTGCTGATCCTGCTGCAAACGCTGCGGGTGGTGCTGTGGCACGAGGGTGCGCGCTGAGGTGGATCTGGCGCGCGGCCTTTCCTTTGGTTTCAACAGTGCGGTCTGGAGCCTGGGCGCAGCGATCTGCTTGATTGCTGCGGTCTGGCTGCAACGGCACCGTGCACGGTATGGCCCGGCGCAACCTGCTTTGGTGCGGGCCTTAGGGCTGACCGGCATCTGGGCGCTTACGAGCGGCTTGACTGGAGCCGATAGCGCGGCATCTTCGCTGGCCGAAGGCGTGCGTAACCTCGCTTGGATCTGGGCGCTCTACCGGTTGTTCGCGGTCGATGGGCGGCACGCGCTGGTCCGTCCGGTCCGGCCGCTGCTGGCGGTGCTGGCTTTTGTCGAGATGCTGCAGATCGCGGCGCAATTGCTGGTAGTGGTGCTGGCCACCAAGTCCGGCCTGCTCGCGCCGGGCTTCCACACGGTTACTCTGCTGCACCTGCTGGTGGTGATCGGTGGACTGGTCTTGCTGCACAACCTTTATGGCGGCGCGACAAACGATGCGCGTGCCGTGCTGCGCGCCCCGGCGGCGGCGCTGGCGCTGCTTTGGATTGCCGATCTCAATTACTATGCTGTTGCATATTTGGCTGATGGAGCCTTTCCCAGCCTGAGCATGCTGCGCAGTCTGCTGGGACTGCCGGTCGCGGCGCTGTTGACCGTTGGCGGCACCGACAAGGCCGGAAGCCCGCGGTTCCGCCCATCACGCGCGGTCGCCTTCCGGTCAATCTCGCTGCTGCTGATCGGCGGTTATCTGGCGGTCATGGTCGTTGTTGGGCGCTGGCTGGCGGCGGACGGCAGTGACTATGCTGGCGATTTGCAACTCGCCTTTGTTGCCGCCGCCACAGTCATCGCGCTGGCACTGGTGCCGTCGAGCAAGCTGCGCGGGTGGTTGCGGGTAACCACTGCCAAGCACTTGTTCCAGCACCGTTACGATTACCGCGCCGAATGGCTGCGCTTTACCGGCACGATCGGCCAAGGCGGAACGGACACGGCCTCGCTGGAAGAGCGCGTGATCCGGGCCGTCGCGGACATTACCGATAGCCCGGCCGGGATGTTGCTGACTCCGTCCGATGACGGGCAGCTTGAGCTGGCGGCGCGCTGGCAGTGGCCGACCGCCGAGGTTCCGGCCCGTGCGCTCGATACCGCAGCAATGCGCCTGATCGAGAGCGGGGCCTATGTGGCCGACCTTGACGAATTGCGCAGCGGGCGTGGGTCCGAGGCGGCCCGGAATTTGCTGCCGCAGTGGCTGCTGGATGAGCCGCGCGCCTGGGCACTGGTGCCACTGCTTCATTATGAACGACTGGTCGGCGCGGTCGTGTTGGCCCGCCCGCAATATGCGCGCAAGCTTGATTGGGAAGATTTCGACCTGCTCCGCGTCGCCGGGCAACAGCTGGCCAGCTATCTGGCCGAACACGCCGGGCAAGCCGCATTGGCCGAAGCTGCGCGGTTCGATGATTTTCACCGCCGGATCGCCTTTGTCATGCACGACATCAAGAACCTTGCGAGCCAGATGAGCCTGCTCGCCCGCAATGCCGAGAGCCACGCCGAGAACCCCGAGTTCCGCGCCGATATGCTGGTGACTCTGCGAAATTCAGCCGACAAGCTCAACGCGCTGCTGGCCCGGCTGTCGCGCTATGGTGCGCCGTCGGTCGCGGCGATCGAGGCAGTCCGGGCCGACAGCGTG
>JANNYT010000118.1:0-16430 GCA_031410255.1 Novosphingobium sp.
AGCAAGAGCAGCTCCAATGCAATGTGGGGCGGAAGGTTCGCCGGCGGACCGTCGGCAATCATGCGCGAGATAAATGCCTCGATCCCGTTCGACAAGGCCTTGTGGCGGGTCGACCTCGAAGCCTCACAGGCCCACGCAGCGATGCTGGGCGCGCAGGGGATCATCAGCCAGGCCGATGCCGCCGCGATTGCGCAGGGGTTGAGCCAGATCAGCAGCGAATACGAAGCCCACGGGGTGCCCGAAAACTGGGACCTTGAAGACATTCACATGACCACCGAAAGCCGGCTCGCGGAACTGATCGGGGCCACCGCCGGGCGGCTCCACACCGCGCGCAGCCGCAACGATCAGGTTGCGACCGATTTCAAGCTGTGGGTGCGCGGCGCGCTCGATACCGCGCAGTCCGGGGTCAAGGCGCTGCAGGTCGCGCTGGTCACCCGGGCAGAAGAACACGCCGCCAGCATCATGCCCGGCTTCACCCATCTGCAAACGGCGCAGCCGGTGACTTTGGGGCATCACCTGCTAGCCTACTACGAGATGCTGGCGCGCGATCTTTCGCGGATGGCCGATGCGCGGGTCCGACTCAACCAGTCGCCATTGGGCAGCGCGGCCTTGGCCGGAACCGGCTTTCCGATCGACCGCCATGCCACGGCGGCGGCGCTCGGCTTTGACGGGCCGACCCGCAACAGCCTCGACGCGGTATCCGACCGTGATTTTGCGATCGAGTACCTGACTGCAGCGGCGCAATGCGCGCTGCACCTCTCGCGGCTGGCCGAAGAGCTGATCCTGTGGGCGAGCCAACCGTTTGGCTTTGTGACCCTGCCCGACAGTCTTTCGACTGGCAGCTCGATCATGCCGCAAAAGAAGAACCCCGACGCGGCCGAGCTGGTGCGCGGGCATTCGGGGCGGATCGTCGGCGCATTGGTCAGCCTGATGGTGACCATGAAAGGCCTGCCTTTGGCCTATTCGAAGGACATGCAGGATGACAAGGCGCCGGTGTTCGAAGCCGCCGGGCTGCTCGAGCTGTGCCTGGCCGCGATGACCGGGATGATCGCGGACGCTACCTTCCGGACCGAGCGGATGCGCGCGGCGGCTGAGCTGGGCTATGCCACCGCCACCGATCTGGCCGACTGGCTGGTGCGCGCAGTGGGCGTGCCGTTCCGCGAAGCGCACCACATCACCGGCGCAGCGGTCAAGCTGGCTGAGGGGCGCGGGGTGGCGCTCGATGCGCTCAGCATCGCCGACCTGACGGCGATCGATCCGCGCATTGACGAGCGGGTCTTTGCCGCGCTGTCGGTCGATGCTTCGGTAGCTTCGCGCACAAGCTATGGCGGAACCGCGCCGCAGCAGGTAAAGGCACAAGTGGCTGAAGCGCTGCTTGCGCTGGGCCAGGAGTGAGATGATGCGGCGTTTGGTGCTCTCGGTGGTGATTGTAGCGCTGGCTGGCTGCGGTGCAGTGTCGCCGCTCAAGCCCAAGACCGGCCAAGCGCTGCCGATCGCGCCCTATGGTGTCGAGCAAAAACCCACCGCCGAGGCGCTGCTTAAATCCACCCCCCAGGCTGCGCCGGAACGCAGCGTCGAACTGCGAAAACGTTCGGAAGAGCGCACGCAAGACCCGTTCGACCTGCCCCCTTCCGACGACTGAGAGCTTACCCATGGATCATTTTGAATACCGCGACGGCGTTTTGCACGCCGAAGACCTGCCGTTGAGTGTGATTGCCGAAGCCGTCGGCACGCCGGTTTACGTCTATTCGCGCGCCACGCTGGAACGTCACGCACGGGTGTTCAAGGCCGCGCTGGCGCATTTGCCCGATGCGCACATTGCCTTTGCGATCAAGGCCAACCCGAACCTCGCCGTGCTGAAAGTGATGCAGCGTGAGGGGCTGGGCGCCGATGTCGTTTCGGGGGGAGAACTGGCGCGCGCGCTGGCGGCGGGCATGCCGGGCGCAGACATCGTCTTCTCTGGCGTGGGCAAGCAGGCGCACGAGCTTGTTCAGGGGCTTGATGCCGAAATCGGCCAGTTCAACCTCGAGAGCGAAGAGGAAGGCGTCGAGCTTTCTGCAATCGCGGCGGCACGCGGCCAGCGCGCGGTGTGTGCGCTGCGGGTCAATCCCGATGTCGATGCCGGCACGCATGACAAGATCTCGACCGGCAAGGCTGAGAACAAGTTCGGCGTGCCTTACGACCGCACGTGCGAAATCTATGCCCGGCTGGCGGCGCTGGACGGGCTCGAAATGCGCGGGTTGGCGGTGCACATCGGCAGCCAGCTGCAAAGCCTCGAGCCGCTCGAGACGGCTTTCATCAAGATGGGTGAGCTGTTGCACCAGCTGCGCAATGCCGGGCAGAGCGTAACCAGCATGGATCTGGGCGGCGGGCTTGGCGTGCCTTACCGCGCCGGTGAGGTGTTCCCGACGCCGGAGGAATACGGCGCGATGGTCGGCCGCGTGACCAAGGATTGGGGCGTGCGGCTGATGTTCGAACCGGGCCGGGTGATCACCGGCAACGCCGGGGTGCTGCTGACCCGGGTAATCCGGGTCAAGCGCAGCTCCAACCGCGCGCCGTTCGTGATCGTGGATGCGGCGATGAACGATCTGGCGCGCCCGGCGATGTACGGCGCGTGGCACGATTTCGATGCGGTCGAACCGAGCGGACAGCGGATGGTCGCCAACATTGTCGGCCCGATTTGCGAAACCGGCGATACCTTCGCCATGGGCCGCGATATTGACGCGCTGGAGGCGGGCGATCTGGCGGTGTTCCGCACTGCCGGAGCTTACGGCGCAACCATGGCCTCAAGCTATAACAGCCGCGGATTCGTGGCCGAAGTGATGGTCGATGGCGACAAGTTCGCGGTGGTCGCCGACCGGATCCTGCCCGCGGTCATTTCCGCCGCCGAGCGAGTGCCGGAGTGGCTTGAGTGACGATGAACAGCCTGCCCTTGTTCCACCGGATCGCTGGTCAGACCGTGATCGTTCTGGGCGAGGGTGAGGCGGCCGAGGCCAAGGGTCGGCTGGTGGAGCGCGCTGGCGGAGTGGTTTCGGATGACCCCGAGGCGCAGGCCAACCTGGCATTCGTGGCGTTGGACCAGCCCGAAGCGGCTGCTGCGGCGTTGAAGGCGCGCGGGCTGCTGGTCAATGTGGTCGACCGGCCCGAGCTGTGCGATTTCACCGTGCCGAGCCTGCTCGAGCGTGGGCCGGTATTGGTGGCAGTTGGCACTGGCGGGGTTTCGGCGGGTCTGGCCAAGGCGCTGCGGTTGCGGCTGGAGGCGCTGCTGCCCGCGAGCCTGAGCGCGCTGGCTGAAGGGCTTGGCCGGGCGCGCGCCGCCTTGCGCCAGCGCTGGCCTGAACCGGGCCAACGGCGCCGCGCACTCGATGCCGCCTTGACCGGTGGCGGAATGCTCGACCCGCTGAATGAGGCGAGTGCAACGGCGCTACCCGATTGGTTGGCCGGCGCGCGCGATGCCGGGCCCACCAGCCACGAATTCGCCGTCAGTTCCGACGATCCTGACGATCTGACCTTGCGGCAGGCGCGTTGGCTGGGAACTGCCGACCTGGTCCTGCACGATCCCGGTGTAGCTGCCGCGATCTTGAACCGGGCCCGCGCTGATGCGGTGCGGCGCGCAATAACTGCCGATGCGGGGGCGATTTCTCATCCCGGAAACATCGTGATCATTCGGCGGGGCTGAGCAGCACTTTCAGCTGCGCCAGCGCGATTGGCCGCGCCGGATCATCCTGCCAGCATTGCACATTGACCAAGGCCACACGGCGTCCAGCGCGCATGACGGTGCCTTGCGCAAAGGTGCGTTGCTCGGTCCCGCCGCGCATGAATTCTACCGTCACGTTGACTGGCTTCAGCCGCATCGCTTCACCGCGCCGCTCAAGCTCGGCCTGCAACGCGGCGATCGCGGCCATTTCCATCAGTCCGCTCATCGCGCCGCCATGCAGGAACCCGGGGCGGCCCTGCACCCGTTCGGAAAAATCGTAATACAGCACGGGGTCACCGGCTGCGTTGGCCGAGATGACGATGCCCAGCGCCTGTCCGTATGGAGGAAGCTCGGCGCTCACAGATAGCTGCCTTGCATCGCCATGAATGTGCCTGCGACATGCGCGACCGGATCGTCCGGGTCGCCATCATGCGCGATCCCGCGGATGAAGGCGATCGTGCGGGTCAGCTTGTAACACTCACCGTGCCCGATCACGGTCCGCCCCGGCACCGCCGCGCGCATGTAATCGACCCGCAGATCGAGCGTGGCGTGCGGGGTGAACGCCCCGGCCAAGGTCCACACCGCCATCGAGGTGGCGTTGTCCATCAGGCTGATGATCGGCCCCGAAGCGAGCACGCCGGTGGCGGCCACACCGACCAGTTCCTCCCGCCACGGCAACGCCAGTTCAACCCAGTCCGTGCCATGCGCATGATAGCTCAGCCCCAGCCAGCCGCCGTGGCCATGGCGGGTCATGAAACGCGAGGCGAGCGAGGGATCGAAGACTGCGTTGCGCGGCATCTGTTCCAGGCCGAGGGGTGCGTCGGGGGTGCTCATCGCGGTCTCTGTGCGGCGCAGTTCTGCCGATTACAATGTTTTAATTTCCGCTGTGGGGCCGGGGCGGGGAAGGTTTGGCGGCGGGACGCTTGGTGCCGCGCAACCAAAAAAGGGAACGGTCATGAATTTGCCTCAGATCGACATTTCAGCACTGCCTGATCTCACCACGCTGACCGGCGTATTCGGAAGTCTGGCTCATCATGGCCAAGCGATCACATCGGATGACACCACCATCGTGATCATGGTGTTCGTCTATGAAATCCTGCAGGGCTAGACAGGGCGCCGCGGGATGCACATCCGCCCGGAACTTCAGGCGCTGCGGAGCTGCGACGCTCCGCAGCGCCAGCTGCAAGCCGAGCTAATTGCCGCGCTGGATAGCTGGCGCGCACGCGCACCGGTGGCCCGCGCACTGAATCAGCTAGCGCCGTTTGGCAACGGTGCGCCGCTGACCGGTTTGCCGGCATTGGCGGCGCTGTTCAGCCGTGGGGATCCTGCTGCTGCAAGGCTGAGCGGGGGACTGGTCAACCTGCTGGTTTCCAGACTTGCCGAACAGCCGCTCGGACTGGTCCCGCTGCGGCATCATTGTGATGATACAATTTCAACGCTGGCAATTGGCAGCAGCGGCCGCGCAACGCTGGCTTTGCAGGCGATCGACGGCGCTGGGATCGCGCGGCGCAAGCCGGCCTTATCGGTTGGCTTTGCGCCGGGCGAGACTTTTGAACACGTGCTCGCCGGGACAGCCGATGCCGAATTGCTGCGAAGCAGCGGTGAGCGCCCGGGCGGGGTAGAGCTCAGCTCCAATGCGCTGCGGCTGCAACCCGGCACGATCATGCAGCGCGACAGCGCGGCCGAGGCGCTGCTGATCCGCCGGGTCGACGGGATCCTGGTTTCGCTCAAATTGCAGCGCCGCGCTGGCGCAGGCGCAGTGACCCGCGAATACCGGCTCGCAGATGGCGCTCTGGTCCATCAGGCTTCTGCCAGTGCGCGCGAAAGCCGGCTTGAACTGACCGCGGCGCTGCTCGGGCGGATGGGGCGGCGCGATGCCGCGCCGTTGCTCGCAGCGATGGCGGAGGAAGAGACCGGGCAGTCACTGCGCTGGCAGTCGCTCAAGGAATGCCTCGGACTCGACAGCGCGGAAGGGTTCGCAGCGCTGTGCCGGATTGCGGCCAGTGCTGGAGATCCACTAGCCGCCCCGGCCGGTGCATTACGCGCACAATTGCTCGAAACTTACCCCGCTCTTGCTGGAACCCTGCCATGCCCCAAGTGATCGCCGTTGACGATGTTGCTGTCGCCTCGCTCGCCGAAATGGTCGATGCGATCAGCGCAGTGGGGTTTGATCCTTACGATGAAGATAGCCTGGCCAATGGCGCGCTGTGGCTCAGGCGGTTGGGCAATGACCGCGACTTCTTGGGCGACATCCTGATCAACGAACTGGCCCAGCGCCACCGCGACGCCGTGGTCAGCAGTGCTTACAGCCCGCAAGTGGTGATGCTGGCGCCGCCCAACGGGCAGTTCTTCATCCGCGCCAATATCTGGCCCTCGCCTGATGAGCATATGGTCCGCGCGAGCGGAGAGGCGGCGTTTGCGATCGGCTTGCCGCACGATCACAACTTCGATTTCTTGACGCTAGGCTACTTCGGGCCAGGCTATTGGAGCGACTACTACGAATACGATTACGCCGCAGTGGCCGGGTTTGCGGGTGAGGCGGTGCCATCGCTACGCTTCATTGAGCGCGCGCGGCTCGATCTTGGCAAGATCATGTTGTACCGCGCGCATCTTGATATTCACGCGCAATATCCCGCGGATGCGTTGTCGGTCTCGCTCAACATCATGCGCACGCACGGCGCGCAGGCTTGGCTCGATCAATACCGCTTCGATCTGGAGCGCGGTGAAGTGGCGGCGCGGCTGGCACCTGGATCGACCGAGGCGTTCCTGCGCCTCGCGGTCGGGCTGGGCAGTGCCGAGGCGCACGATCTGGCCGAGCAATTCGCCCGCCGGCATCCGAGCGACCGGTTGCGCTTTACCGCGTGGGATGCGCTGGCGGCGGCTGAGGTCGACCCGGCGGCGCGCGATGCCCTGTGGCGCACGGCGGAAGGTTCAGGCAGCTTGCTGGTCGCGCAAGAGGCCCGGGCGCGGCGGGCTGAGTTGGCGCTTTAGCCGAAGCCGCCCGTCAGCGCATCAATCGCAGCCTGCAGGATTACTGCCGCCGCAGCTGCATCAATCCGGTCAGCGCGTTTGGCCCGGCTGATATCCTGCGCGATCAGCGCGCCTTCGGCGCTGGCGGTGGACCAGCGCTCGTCCCACAGCAGGATCGGCAGCTCCAGCACCGCGAGATTGCGGGCGTATGCGCGGCTGGATTGGCTGCGCGGGCCTTCGCTGCCATCCATGTTGATCGGCAGGCCGATCACAATGCCCTTGACCGATCGTTCCGCCGCCAGCGCTGCCAAGGCGAGCCTGTCGGCCCCGAACTTGCCGCGCTTCAGGGTCTTGCCGGGGGAGGCGAAGCGCCAGCCAGCGTCGCAAAAGGCCGTACCGATGGTTTGCGTGCCCAGATCGAGCGCGAGCAGCGCACCGCCGTGTGGCAGGGCTGTGCGGAATTCCGCCGCTCGATCGGTGATCAGTGGCGGGTCTGCCACGCGGCCGCTCGCTCACCGAAATCACGGCGCAGATTGCTCCAGAACAAGGCGTAATCATAGACGTGGTAGTTACCGCCCGGCAGCACGAACGGACCCATGTCGGGACCTTCGCCGATCCGCAGCGTCCCATCGGCGGAGCAAGCCGCACCGACCAACCCCGACACGACCCGGGCATGCTCCATCTTCGCATCGGGCACGATCCCGCCGATGTTGGCGGCGGCCAGCGCCGTGCCACCAGTGCCGCCAGTCAGCGGGTTCGAGCACAGATAGTGCGGCTCCGCGTGCGGCGCGCCGGGCGCACCGGCAAAGCGCTCGTAGGCATCACGCATCGTTGCGGTCTGGGCTGCGGCGGTGAACGACAGATAGCTGATCACGCAGCCGGTCTGTTGTGGAGTGGCGCAGGCGGGCAATCCCATCGCGGGCAGATCGCGCGCGGTATCGACCACCCAGCCGATCACATAGGCCGCCGCGATCCGCCGCGCGAGCGGGGTGCCGGCGATCTTTTCCTTGAGCAAGCGCTTGATAATGAAACTGCCCTGGCTGTGCCCGGCCAAGACAATCCCGCGTCCCGGCGGCTGCGCGGCGACAAAGGCATCGAATGCTTCGGCCACATCAGCATAGGCCAGGTCATGCGCTTGCCGCGCGGCTGGCTCGTCAGACAGGAACGCGCCCAACGTTGCTTGGCGGTAGCGCGGCGCCCAGACTTCAGTGGCTGAGGCGAACACGCTGGCATCGGCACGCACGGTCACCTCGCCGATCTGCCGGGCCTGTGCATCGTCCAGCGGGGCGTTCCAGTGTGTCTTTTTGAGATAGCTGGTGGGGTGCACGAAAAACACCGCGACGTTGTAAACCGGTGCAGCGGCATCGCGGGTTGCCGCCCCCTCGGGCTGCCACAGCACCGGATTGGTGCCGGTCATTCCGGGCCGCGCGAACCACATATCAGCCGGGGCATAGGCATTGGGTTGCAAGGGCGGCTGCGCTTCGAACTTGCTCACCGGAGTGAAGGTCAGGCGGGACAGCTGTTCGGGATAGAAGCTCAGCGCAATTCGCGCGCCGACCACCAGCACGATCACAAAGGCGACGAAATACAGGAACTTGCGCGCCACGCCTCAGCCGCCTTCGTTGCGCTGTGACTGCCGTTCCAGCCCGACCTTGATCAATGCCACCAGTGGATCGGCCAGCATCAGCCCAAGCAGACCGAACAGCGTGCCCATGATCAACTGCATGCCCAGCACAACCGCCGGGGCCAGATCGGCGGTGTGCTTGGCGATCAGCGGAACGACGACGTTGCCATCAAGGATCTGCACGAACAGGTAGACGAAGATGCAGAACAGTCCGGTATTGGTGCTGGCTGAAAAGCCCACCAAAACCATCAAGGCGCCCGAGATCGGCGCGCCGATATTGGGCAGGAACGCCAGCAATCCGGTCAGCAGCCCCAGCAGCGCCGCCATCGGCACGCCCCACAGGCCAAGCAGCAGCCAGGTCGTGAAACCCTCGAGTGCCATCCCGGTGAGCCGACCGGCCATCAGCCGCCGCAACGTGTGCCCCATCTGGTTGGCGGTGACGGCAAAATGCGAACGCTCGGTCGCCGGCATCATCCAGGCCAGACCGCGCTGATAAAGCTGCGGCTCCAGCGCGAAATAGATCCCCAGCACGATGATCCCGAAGGCCGTGGTCAGCCCGCCAATCAGCCCGCCAACCGCGCTGGTCAGCTCGCCAATCCCGCCCGCCAGCTTTTCCACCACGCCCTGCAAGGACTTGATGTTAAGCGCCGCGCCGTGGGCCTGCATCCAGTCGAGCACTTTTAGCGCCTGCGTTTGAATGATCGCGGGCAACTGCGCCGCTTGCGCCGCGATTTGCGATCCGGCGAACAGCGCGGTCCAGATCAGGAAGGCCGCGGCCAGCACCAATACGATGGTTACGCGCCACAACCGCCCGATCTTGAGCACCCGGCCCAGCAGCCGCGCCCCGCCATCGATCATCGCGGCGAACACCATTCCGCCAAAGATAATCAGGATCGGCTCAGCCAGATAAACCATCAGCGCCAGTGCCGCCGCCAGCCCGATCCACACCGCCGCACGCTTCGCCTCGGTGCGCAGCAGCGGATCGGCGATGTCGATTGGCCCGGCGTGCTCGATTTCCGGCAGCGGTGCAGGCGCGCGGGGTTTACGGGAGGCAGTAGGTTTGGCAGCGGCCATGACTATTTCTCAACCAGATGGACTGGGCGCAAACTGGTCCAGGAACGGCCATCGCGCAAGGCGTTCCACCATGACAGCGGGCTGCCGCGCTGGCTGCCGTTCAAGGAGAAGGTGACGAATTCCGCGCGCCCGCCGATATCGGTCAAGGGCACCGGCCCGCCCAGCCCATCGGAAATCATCGGCACGCGGCTGTCGGCAGAATGGTTGCGGTTGTCGCCCATCAGGAAGACATAGCCCGGCGGCACCAGCGTTTCGGGATAGTTGTCGACCGAGTATTCCTCGCGGTCCTTGATGATCAGGTAAGTCGCGCCGTTGGGCATGACCTCGCGCATCGTCGGCGGTTCGAGCACATCGCGGCCCGAGGGCAGATGCGTGAGATAGCGGTCCATTTCCTCATAGCAGTAATAGGTCGGAGTCCGGTCCGAACACATCAGCTTGGGGTCGGCGGGCAGCTGGATCGGCGGCTCGATTGTCTGCTTCACAGGCTGGCCGTTGAGGAAGATCTGCCCCTTGATCACCGCGATCCGGTCACCCGGCAGCGCCACCACGCGCTTGATCAGATCGTCGGTGCGGTTCTTGGGCACCACAATCACGATATCGCCATACTGCGGCGTGCCCGGCAGCACCCGCCAAGTGCCGCGCGGCAACACATGGAAACTGGCCGAAGCCCAGTTCCAGCCGAACGGAAACTTCGACACCACCAGCCGGTCACCGACCAGCAGATTGGGCATCATCGAGATCGAGGGGATGTAGAACGGCTTGGCCACGAAGCTGTGAAACACCAGCACCGCCAGTAGCATGTAAAACAACCCGCGAATCTCGCCAATCCAATCGAGCGGTTCGCTGTCGCTGGGTGGGGCGGGTGCAGGTGCGGGGGCAGCCAGGTCGGCCGGTGCAAGGTCTGGAGAAATTACGTCAGTCTGCTCAGTCACAATTTGCGCGCCTCGATTACCACGAAGGCCTGCGCCCATGGGTGGTCGTCTGTTAGGGTGAGATGAATGACCGCTGCATAGCCGTCAGGCGTGATCTCGGCCAGCCGCGCCGCCGCGCCGCCGCTCAGCGCCAGGGTCGGCGCGCCGCTGCGGGCGTTGACCACACCGATGTCCTTCATGAACACCCCGCGTTTGAACCCGGTGCCGACAGCTTTGGAAAAGGCTTCCTTGGCGGCAAAGCGCTTGGCCATGGTCCCGGCTTTGGTGAACGGCCGCGAGGCACCCTTGGCCCGCTCAACCTCGGTGAACACGCGATTTTCGAAGCGCTCGCCCCAGCGGTCGAGCGAATTGGCGATCCGCTCGATGTTGCAGAGGTCGGAGCCAATGGAGATGATCATGAAACGAACGGGATTGCGAAAGGATAAAAAGCCAAAGCCATCAAGACAACTTGGGCCGCATGCCCACGTTTGGCCAATCGGCTGTTTCCTGCGAGCCATGCCCCATAAATACGCCTTCGCAGGATGGCTAGTCCCGCCAAGGGAGCTAGCCCGAACAGAGCTAGCGATGCAGCGGCGTGACCGATGTCACCTCCAACCGACAGTCCGCCAATTGCGAAAAGGATGTAAATTCCGAAGAGAATTAGCGCCAAAAGAATGGCGACGTTCGATCCCAGCACGGCAAACGGTGGGATCGATTCATGCTCCGAAGTCTTCACCGCGCCGCGTCCATCAGTTCGCGCATCCGCAGCACTGCGGGTTCAAGCCCGGTGAAGATTGCCTCACCGATCAGGTAGTGCCCGATGTTGAGTTCGGCCAGTTGCGGGATCGCGGCGACCGGCTGTACGTTGTCAAAGGTCAGTCCATGCCCGGCGTGCGGCTCGATCCCGTTCTTGGCGGCGAGCGCTGCCATGTCGGACAAGCGTCGCAGTTCGTGTGCCTGTGCTTCGCCAACAGCGTGGGCATATTCACCGGTGTGCAGTTCGACCACCGGCACGCGCAATTGCAGTGCGGCTTCGATCTGGCGCGGATCTGGCGCGATAAACAGGCTGACGCGGATGCCGGCATCGGCGAGCCGCGCGACAATCGGCGCGAGCCGGTTGTGCTGCCCGGCGGCATCGAGCCCGCCCTCGGTGGTGCGCTCCTCACGCCGTTCGGGGACGATGCAGGCGGCGTGCGGCTTGTGGCGCAGCGCAATCGCCAGCATCTCGTCGGTCGCGGCCATTTCCAGATTGAGCGGCAGATTGGTCGCGGCCTGGATCCGCACGAGGTCTTCATCGCGAATGTGACGGCGATCTTCGCGCAAGTGTGCGGTGATCCCGTCGCCGCCGCAAGCCGCCACGATCTGCGCCGCGCGCACCGGATCGGGATGATCGCCGCCGCGCGCGTTGCGGATCGTCGCAACGTGATCGATGTTGACGCCTAGGCGAAGTCGGGCTGGGAGCATTTACTTTTCCCGGCTGCCCGGCTTGGTCGCCGTGCTGGCGGCCAGTTCAAGCGGCAATTCATCGGGGGCATAGGTCGGAAAGTTGAGCGCGATCAGCGGGAAGAACGGTACGCCGATGTCGGCCGTTCCTGCCGAGCGGTCGACCAGCGCGGCAGCGGCAATAACCTCGGCGCCGGTTTCCTCAATCGCGCGAATCGCTTCGCGGCTGGACAGCCCGGTGGTGACGACATCCTCAACCATCAGCACTTTGTCGCCGGGCTCGAGCGTAAAACCGCGGCGCAGTTCAAAGCTGCCGGTCGGGCGTTCGACGAACATCGCCTCGAGGCCCAACGCCCGCCCCATCTCATGGCCGATGATAACCCCGCCCATCGCCGGGGAAACCACCTTGGTCAGATCCCTGCGCAGTTCGCGTGGGATCAGCTGGGCGATGGCAGAGGCCAGCTTTGCGGCGCGCATCGGGTCCATCAACACCCGCGCACATTGCAGATAATGCGCGCTGTGGCGGCCTGATGAGAGCAGGAAATGTCCCTCGAGCAAGGCTTTGCTGGCGCGAAATTCGGCCAGCACATCTTCATCCTGCATGGTCAAAACTGGCCTTTTTGCTGGTTTACGTAGCGGCAATGGGAACCCGCTGGGGATGCCCGTAAATATTCCCCTAGAGGCGCTTGAGGTGACCGTAAAGCGCGCGTATAGGCCGCCGTGAAATTGACTACTCCCAAGGGGTCGAAGGGGAGCAATTGCTGCCATCGACCTGACCAGCGAAAGCAAGACGAACGATGACAATCGGTCAAACCGTCCGCGAGGCAGGCCACGCGATCAAGGCAATTGGACTGGCAGTGGCGCTTTTTGCCGCGCCGGGTATGGCGCTGGCGGCGCCAGCTGCCGCGACTGCTGAAAAGGCACCAGCCACCACAGCGGCGGCTGCCAACGATAATGCAGCCAAACCGGTTGTGGCGACGCCAGTTGCTGCGGCTCCTGTAGTTGCCGTTCCCGCGATCAATCCCAACGATCCTCACTTCAAGGTCGCGCCGGGCGGCTACACTCCGCTCAAGCCGGTCGAAGGCGTCGGCATGCCGATTGCGGGGGCCTATGATCTGCAAGCGCAGTATTCGCCCAACGGCAAGATGGCGCACAAGATGCACAACTGGCTGGTTTACGTAATGTTCGCGATCGCTATTTTCGTGCTGGGGCTGCTGCTGATCGTGATCGTGCGCTTCAACAAGAAGGCCAACCCGGTCGCTTCGAAGACGGCCCACAATACGCTGCTCGAAGTGGTCTGGACCGGGGTGCCGATCCTGATCCTGGTGGCGATTTCGGTGCCCTCGATCAATCTGCTGCGCACCCAGTTCAAGCCCGCCGCGACCAAGGCGCTGACGGTCAAGGCGACCGGCAACCAGTGGTACTGGACTTACACCTATCCCGATAACGGCGGGTTCGAGGTGATCTCGAACATGCTCAAGGAACCGGGTAAAGGTCAGCCGGGGGAGCGCACCCGCACTCTGGACGATGGTCCGCAGCAGCTCGCGGTCGACAACCGCATGGTCATTCCGGTTGGTGAAGACATCCGCCTGCAGACTACCGGGGCTGACGTGATCCACGCTTTTGCCGTGCCATCACTGTGGTTCAAGCTGGATGCCGTACCGGGCCGGCTCAACGAAAAGGTCCTGCGCGTCGATCAGCCGGGGGTCTATTTCGGCCAGTGTTCGGAACTGTGCGGGGTCAAGCACGGCTATATGCCGATCGTGGTTGAAGCCTTGCCGCGCGATAAATTCAACGCCTGGGTGATGACGCAGGGCGGCAAGATCGAAGGCGCCCCTGAGGCGCCCGCCGCTGCCGCTCCGGTTGCAGCCGCTCCCGCCGCCGCCAAGCCTGCGGCCTGAGCTTAACAGATTTCAAGGACAGAGGTTACCACCATGGCCACCACCGCCGAGCACATTGAGGCCCACGCCGACGACCACGGGCATCATGACCACAAGCCAAGCTTCTTCAAGCGCTGGTTCATGTCGACCAACCACAAGGACATCGGCACGCTGTACCTGATCTTCGCGATTTTCGCGGGGATCATCGGCGGCTCGATCTCGGGCCTGATGCGGCTCGAACTGGCGCATCCCGGGATCCAGTATCTCGGCTCGATTGCTGCAATGCTGGGCGAAAAGAACCCCAGCTTTGAAACCCAGCTGCACTTGTGGAACGTGTTGATCACGGCGCACGGCCTGATCATGGTGTTCTTCATGGTGATGCCGGCGCTGATCGGCGGGTTTGGCAACTGGTTCGTGCCGCTGATGATCGGCGCGCCTGACATGGCCTTCCCGCGGATGAACAACATCTCGTTCTGGATGACCGTTGCAGGGTTCTGCTCGCTGATGATCTCGGCCTTTGTACCGGGCGATTCGACCGGCAACGGCGCCGGGATCGGCTGGACGGCTTATGCTCCGCTGTCGACTTACGGCGCGGTTGGTCCGGCGACCGACTTTGCGATCTTCTCGCTGCATCTGGCCGGCGCGGCCTCGATCATGGGTGCGATCAACTTCATCACCACGATCTTCAACATGCGCGCGCCGGGGATGACCCTGCACAAGATGCCGCTGTTTGTGTGGTCGGTGCTGGTCACTGCATTCCTGCTGCTGCTGGCGCTGCCGGTGCTGGCTGCCGCGATCACCATGCTGATTACTGACCGGAACTTCCACACCACTTTCTTCGATGCCAAGGGCGGCGGCGATCCGGTGCTGTTCCAGCATCTGTTCTGGTTCTTCGGCCATCCCGAGGTTTACATCATGATCCTGCCGGGCTTCGGCATCGTCAGCCAGATCATCTCGACCTTCTCGAACAAGCCGGTGTTCGGCTATCTCGGGATGGCATACGCGATGGTTGCGATTGGCGTGGTCGGTTTCGTCGTGTGGGCGCACCACATGTACACCACCGGAATGAGCCTCGACACCAAGATGTACTTCACGCTCGCCACCATGGTGATCGCGGTGCCGACCGGCATCAAGATCTTCAGCTGGATCGCAACGATGTGGGGCGGCTCGATCGAGTTCAAGAGCCCGATGGTCTGGGCGCTCGGCTTCATCTTCCTGTTCACCGTCGGCGGCGTGACCGGCGTCTATCTGGCCAACGGCGGGATTGACGATGTGGTGCAGGACACCTATTTTGTGGTTGCACACTTCCACTATGTGTTGTCGCTGGGGGCAGTGACCTCGCTGTTCGCGGGGTTCTATTACTGGTTCCCCAAGATGAGCGGGCGGATGCATTCCGAATTCCTAGCCCATGCGCACTTCTGGGTGTTTTTCATCGGCGTGAATTTGATCTTCTTCCCGCAGCACTTCCTCGGCCTGCAAGGCATGCCGCGCCGTTATCCGGACTATGCCCCGGCTTATGAGCACTGGAATACGCTTTCCTCGGAAGGCTATCTGGTCATGGCCGCGTCGATGCTGATCTTCTTCGCCAACATCGCTTACGCCTTCATCGGCGGCAAGAAGGCCGAAGCCAATTACTGGGGTCCGGGCGCAACCACGCTGGAATGGACGCTGTCGAGCCCGCCGCCGTTCCATCAGTTTGAAACGCTGCCGGTGATCGAAGATACCCCGCATCATTGATTTGCCAGCGGCAATAGTGAAATAGAGAAAGTCCCGGTCCCAGCGGCCGGGATTTTTTCGTTTGAGGAGCCTCCCCGATGTCTGACCAGCGTTCAATCTTCATTACCGGCGCGGCTTCTGGCATCGGCCGGGCGGCGGCGGTCCTGTTTGCGCAGCGCGGCTGGTTGGTCGGGGCGGCTGACCGTGATGAAGCCGGGCTGGCGGCACTTGCCGGCACATTCAGCGCGATCATTCCGCTGACGCTCGATGTGGCGAACCGCGATGCAGTGATCGGGGCCTTTGATGCCTTTGGCGAGCGTACCGGCGGCAAGCTCGATTGCTTGCTGAGCAATGCCGGGATCGACGCCAAGGGACCATTCGGTGATATGGCGTGGGACCGAGTGCGGCAGCTGGTCGAGGTCAATCTGCTCGGCGCGATGAGCGTGATCCATGCTGCGCTGCCATTGCTGCGGGCTACGCCTAATTCGCTGTGCCTATCCACCGCATCGGCCTCGGCGATCTTCGGCGTGGGCGGGATGGCGGTCTATTCGGCGACCAAGCGCGGGGTGCGCGGGTTGACCGAGGCGCTTTCGGTTGAACTGGCGGGCACCGGCGTGCGCGCGGCCGATCTGCTCCCCGGGATTGTCGACACCGGCATGCTGACGGCGGAAGACAAGGCGGCATTGCCAACCGAGGGAATGTGGCGAGTTATGCCGGCTGAAGCGGTCGCGCAGGCCGCGTGGGATGCCTATCACGGCGAAGCGCTGCACTGGTTCATCCCGCCCGAACTGGCCGAACTCGACCGGCAATCCACCGCCGCGCCCGAAGCGGTGCGCGATGCCCTGATCGCGCGCAAGCTGGGCTAGCCGTGCCAACCATTGCAAGAGGACCCAGCCATGCCTGAATTCCGGATGATCGACGTCGGCGAAGTCACCTTGCGCTGCGCCATCGAGGGCCGCGGTCCGCTGGTCATCATGGTCCACGGGTTTCCTGAAAGCTGGTATTCGTGGCGGCACCAACTGGGCCCGATTGCCGATGCCGGGTTCACCGCCTGCGCGATTGATGTGCGCGGCTATGGCGGGTCGGACAAGCCGGCCGAGATCGCCGCCTATGCG
>JANNYT010000119.1:0-21756 GCA_031410255.1 Novosphingobium sp.
CGACGTCCTGATCATCGGTTCCGGCCCCGGCGGCTATGTCGCGGCGATCCGTGCGGCGCAGCTGGGGCTCAAGACCGCTTGCGTCGAAGGGCGCGAGACGCTGGGCGGGACTTGTCTCAACGTCGGTTGCATTCCCTCCAAGGCGATGCTCCATGCCTCGGAATATTTCGACGCCGCCGCCAATGGCGCGATGGCGAAAATGGGCGTGGAAGTGACACCCAAGCTGAACCTGCCGGCGATGCACGCGCAGCGGCTCGATGCGGTCAAGCAGCTGACTGGCGGCATTGCGTTCCTGTTCAAGAAGAACAAGGTCGATTGGCTCAAAGGCTATGCCAAGTTCACTTCAGCCGACACCGTAGAAGTTGCCGGTAAATTATTCCGCGCCAAGAACATCGTGATCGCCACCGGCTCCAGCGTCACTCCGCTGCCCGGCGTCACCGTCGACCAGAAGGTCGTGGTCGACAGCACCGGCGCGCTCGAATTGCCCAAAGTGCCCAAGCGCATGGTCGTGATCGGCGGCGGCGTGATCGGGCTCGAGCTGGGCTCGGTCTGGCGGCGGCTCGGCGCGGAAGTGATCGTGGTCGAATACCTCGACCAGCTGCTCCCCGGCATGGAAATGGACATCCGCAAGGAAGCCGCCAAGATCTTCAAGAAGCAGGGCATGACCCTGCGGCTTAGCACCAAGGTTACCGGGGGCACGGTCAAAGGCAGCAAGGCCACCTTGACGCTCGAACCATCGGCGGGCGGCACGGCTGAAACGCTGGAGGCCGATTGCGTGCTGGTTTCAATCGGTCGCCGACCCAATACCGAAGGGCTCGGCCTCGACGCGATCGGGCTCGTCCCCAACGCGCGCGGGCAAATCGAGATCGCGCATGACTTCCGCACTTCGGTCGCGGGCGTCTGGGCGATCGGCGATGTCGTGCCCGGCCCGATGCTGGCGCACAAGGCCGAGGATGAAGGCATCGCGGTCGCCGAAAACATCGCCGGGCAGACCGGGATCGTCAATCACGCGGTGATTCCCGGCGTGGTCTATACCTGGCCCGAAATCGCCGGGGTCGGCCTGACCGAAGATCAGGCGCGCGAACTGGGCGAAATCAAGGTCGGCAAGTTCCCGATGCTCGCCAACAGCCGCGCCAAGACCAATCACGAGCCAGACGGCTTCGTGAAAGTCATCGCCGATGCCAAGACCGACCGCGTGCTCGGAGTCTGGGCCATTGCCAGCGTCGCGGGCACGATGATTGCCGAAGCCTGCGTCGCGATGGAATTTGGCGCCACTAGCGAAGACATCGCCTACACCTGCCACGCGCATCCCACCCACAGCGAGGCGATCAAGGAAGCCGCGATGGCGGTGACCGGCAAGGCGATCCATATCTAACTCGGCCACATCTAGCTGACTGTATAGCGCTGGGAACGCGCACGCTCGCCACGCGTTGATGCCAACAGGGCACAACGGGGCAATGCGTCATGATGGTTGGCAGGAACACTCTCACGTGCGTTACAAGGCTGGCCGGGCTGGCGTTGCTGCTGAGCCTTGGCGCTTGCAAAGCCGCCAACAATGGCGCCCCGCCCCGCGCGACTGACGAAATCAAGAGCGAAGTGCAAAGCTCGATCATCGCGGTGCCGATCGCGACCGATCTGGCGGCGCTGTCAGCGGCCTTGGAACGCGAAGTTCCGCGCCTGCTGTGGACCATCGACCAGCCCGGGCAGGTCTGCGTGCCGTCCAAAAAGGTCAAGGTCGTGTTCGTCAAGATCAAGACCCCGACGCTGCACTGCCGGCTGGTGGGGCAAGTCACCCGCGGCCCGATGGCAATCGCCGGACAAGGCCGCGATATCGTGGTGACTATGCCGATCAGCGCGGTGATCCACGCCCGCGATGTCGGCGGACTGGTCAAGCAGGAAACCGCCACCGCGCGGGCGCAGGTCCGCGCGATCGTGCACATGGATCTTAACCCCGATTGGACCCTGCGCGCCAAGGTCGACATTGCCTATGACTGGACGCAAGAGCCCGCAGTCGATTTCATGGGCAAGCATATCGTCCTGACCAGCAAGGCCGATGCCAAGCTGCAAAGCGTGGTCGCCAAGCTTGAACGCACGGTGCCCAACGAACTGGCCAAATTGCCGTTCCGCCAGCAGGTGCTGCATTCGTGGAATTCGGCCTTCACCTCGCTGCGCCTCAATCGCGACAATCCGCCAGTGTGGATGAAGGTGACCCCACAGGAACTGCAGTATGGCGGCTATGCCGTGCAGGGCCGCAGCCTCGTGCTCAATCTGGGGATGAAGGCACTGACCGAGACTTTCGTGGGCGATCGCCCAGCCGATCCCGCACGCACCGCCTTGCCGCCGGTGCGCCCCTTGCAAGCCGATGCCGGGCAATTGCAGTTCTTTATCCCGGTAATCGCCGACTATGCCGAGCTGGAACCCGTGATCAGCAAGGCCTTGATCAAACGCTCGGCACAACCGTTCGAGGTGCCAGGGATGGGGCCAGTGTTTGCCCGATTCGGCAGGGTCACCGCCTATGGCACCACTAACGGCCGGATCGCAGTGGGGCTGGAATTCACCGCCTTGGGACCGGACAACAAGACCGAAAAGGCGCAAGGCACGATCTGGCTGACGGGCCTGCCGATCAATCCCGCCAACACCCGCCAGGTCAGCTTTTCCGACGTGACGGTTGACGGCGTGACTGACAGCAACGGCACCAATATACTGCTCAAACTGGCCAATACCCCGGCCTTTTCGCAGACCATCGCTGATGCTCTGGCGCAGAATTTTGCCAAGGATTACGAAAGCCTGATGGGCAAGATCAGCCGCGCAATCGATGAGAAACGCGAAGGCGGGCTGCTGATCCGCGCCGATATCCAGAACGTGCGCACCGGCTCGCTCAAGGCGGCGGGCAACGGACTGTACCTGCCGGTCTGGGGCACGGGCCGGGCGAGCATTACCCTGCTGCGATGAGCCTTACGGCGGGACGGCACCGGGGCTTGCACCCGCCCGCCGCTGTGCTAACTGGCCAACCTTGCTCACTGCTACCAAGGACTTCCCCGTGTCAGACACCACCGCCGTCAAGCTTTCCCAGGACGAAATCGAGATGATCGTCGATGCGCTCGAAGCCGATATGGAAGGCTACGTCGAAGCCGCCAAGGAAGCGCGCGGCAACCTGCGGAGGGAGGAAGTGGCGACCTACACCGAAGCGGCCAATCGCATCAAAGCACTGATGGAGCGGCTGCAAGCGCTGCTTGAGGATTAAGGCGCGTGCTGTGCGACCGCCGAACCGCCTTTGCCGGGCTGGCAATTATCGGTTTCGGCATCGCGCCACTGGCCCGCGCCGCCCAGCCGCTCGAAGGTGAGTACTGGGGCACCTTGCAATTTGGCGGCACCGGGTTGCGGCTGCGCTTGGTGATCGGCGCAGAGACTGCCGTGCTGTACAGCCTCGACCAAGGTAACGCTGCAATTCCGGCCAGCAAGGTGACCCGCACTGCCTCAGGCATTGCGCTGGAATTCGCGGCAATCGGCGCGCGGTATGACGCGGTTCCCACCGCCACCGGGCTCGACGGGACTTTCACGCAAGGCTCGACCTTGCCGCTCAGGATGGAACGCGGCGCTCCGCCAGTACCGGTTGATCCGCTGGCCGGGCTAATCGACGGTCCAATCAATCAGGCCCGATTGTCGCTAATCAGGGCGGCGCTCGGCACCCCGGCGATGGGACTGGCGTGGCAGCGCAAGGGCGCCTCGGCCACGATCATGGTCGATGGCATCCGTGCCGCCGGCTCGCCCTCACTGGTCACCTCAGCCGACCGTTGGCACCTGGGCTCGATCACCAAGTCCTTCACCGCCACACTGTTCGCGCGGATGGTCGAAGCGGGTGCGGTGCGCTGGGACACCACCATCGACACAGTGCTAGGCAAAGCGCTTGGCCCGGTCCCGGCGGCTTACAGCGGGCTGACCGCGCGCGAATTGCTCAGCCACATGGCCGGGCTGCCGGCCAACATCGCGCTGGACGATCTGACCAGGTTTCCGCGCCAGTCAGCCGATAGCCGTGCCGACCGTCTGGCTTATGCCAAGCTGGCGCTGGCCGCGCCGCCGGTTGCGCCGCGCCGAACCAGGATGGTCTATTCCAACAGCGGTTACATTATCGCGGCCGCCATGCTGGAAGTGCTCGCAGGAAAACCTTGGGAACAGCTGGTCCAGCAGCAAGTGCTTGGTCCGCTGAAGCTGCGCAGCGCTGGCTTCGGCCCGCCCGGCAGCGCAGCGGTGCTCGACCAACCGCGCGGCCATGCGATCGCGCCCGATGGCACGCGCACCTCGGTGTGGCTGGATAACCCCGCAGTGCTGGGCCCGGCTGGGCGGCTGCATATGAGCCTGGCCGATGTGCTGACTTACCTCGCCGCGCATCGCGACCGGCCCAAGGCGCTGCTGTTGGCACACAACTGGGAAATGCTGCACCAGCCGCCGTTCGGTGGAAGCTACGCGCTCGGTTGGGTGATCCGCCCCGATGGCACGGTCTGGCACAACGGCTCGAACACCGCGTGGTACGCCGAGGTGTCTTTCGATCCCGCCAGCGGCTTACTGACCGCCAGCACTTCCAACGATCCCGTTTTGATCACGCGGCCAGCGGTCCTACTGCCCGCAATTCGCCGCAGCGCCGCAGCGCGGGTCTGACGCGGATGGCCGCCCGCACGATCATGCACCGCTTCGCCCGCTGGCATATCTGGCTGGGCTGGGCCGCCGCGATCCCGCTGCTGATCTGGACCGCATCGGGGCTGTTCATGGCGCTGCGCCCGATCGACGAAGTGCGCGGTGAGGAACTGCGCCGCACGCCTGCACCCCTACTCGCCACCGGCCTGACCGCCCCGCTGTTGACCGGGCCGGTCACTCGGCTGACGTTGGTCAGCGAACTGTCGCGCCCCGTCTGGGTGACCACCGCTGCGGATAAGTCGCAGGCGCGCTTTGATGCTACGACCGGCGCACCGCTGCCCCCCGTTACGGTGATCGAGGCGCGGCAACTGGCCGAAGCCGGCTTTGCGGGCAGCGCGCCGCTCAGCCAAATTCGCCGCTTCAGCGCCGATCAAGCCCCGCTCGATCTGCGCCGCCCCCGCCCCAGTTGGCAAGCCAGCTTTGCCGATGGTACGCATATCTATATCGATGCGGATACCGGCGAAGTGCTGGCGCTGCGCACGCGATTCTGGCGAGCTTACGATTTCATGTGGGGGCTGCACATCATGGATCCGCGCACCCGCGAGGATACCAGCAATGCGTTGCTGTGGGTCTTTGGCAGCATCGCGCTGGTCAGTTGCGTGCTGGGTAGTACCCTGCTGTTCCGGCGGCGGAAGGCCAGGCGGTGATCCTCCCCGCTGCCCTGCCGCAAGTCCCCGAAGTGCTCGATCTGGCCGGCACCGCAGTGTTCGCGCTGACCGGCGCACTGCTCGCCGCTCGGCTGCGGCAGACCTTCGTCACAATGGCATTCTTCGCGCTGATCACCGGGGTTGGGGGCGGATCGGTGCGCGATCTGCTGATCGGCGCGCCGGTGTTCTGGGTGCGCGATCCGTGGGTCGCCCCGGTCTGCCTGAGCGTGGCGCTGCTGGCGTGGTTTACCCCGCGCAAGTGGTGGGAAGGTGACCTGCTCGATTGGGCCGATGCAGCGGGCCTCGCCGCATACGCCGTCCTCGGCACTGCCAAGGCGCTGGCTTACGGCGTGGCTCCGGTCCCGGCGATGCTGATGGGGGTGATAACGGGCTGCATCGGCGGGGTGATCCGCGATGTGCTGGCCGGGCGGCCCTCGATCATCATGCGCCCCGAAATTTATGTGACCGCCGCTGCGCTGACCTCGGCGCTCTGCGCTGGCGGAGCGGCGCTGGGGCTGGCGCGCGAACTGGTCTGGCCAGTCGCCGCGCTCGCCGGGTTCGTCCTGCGGGGTGCCGCGATCAGCCGCGGCCTTGCCCTGCCCGCTTACCGCCGCACCGCCGACTAAAACGGTTGCGCGCGGGCCGGTCCGCGTTACGCTCTGCGCCACAGGGAGAACCAGCGCATGAACGGGGCCGAAGCCTTTATCGAAACACTGTCGGCCTGCGGGGTAGAAGTCTGCTTTGCCAACCCCGGCACCTCCGAAATGCAGCTGGTCGCAGCGGTCGACCGCCAGCACGGGATGCGCGCCATCCTTGGACTGTTCGAAGGCGTGGTGACCGGTGCGGCCGATGGCTATGGCCGGATGGCAGACAAGCCGGCGGTGACCCTGCTGCACCTTGGCCCGGGGCTCGGCAATGGCCTCGCCAACCTCCACAACGCGCGGCGCGCCGGATCGCCGGTGATCAATATGGTTGGCGATCACGCGACCTATCATCTGCACTTCGATGCCCCGCTGACCTCGGACGCTGCCGGGGTGGCGCGGCCGATGTCGGATTGGGTGCGGGTCTCCAAATCGGCGCGCGATCTGGCGCAGGCCGGGGCCGAGGCCTTTGCAGTCGCGCAAAGCTATCCGGGCAAGATCGCGACTGTGGTCGTCCCCGCCGATCACGCCTGGACCGAGGGTTCGGCCAAGGTTGCGCCGCCAGTACTGGTTCCCGCTGCGAAAGCGCCGGACGCTGCCATCGCCGAGGCTGTGGCGGCGCTGCAGGGCGATGGCCCCAAGGTACTGCTGCTGGGCGGGAGGGCCTTGCGCGCCGGGGCGCTCGAGCAGGCCGGGCGGATTGCAGCGGCGACCGGCGCGCGGCTGATCACCGAAACCTTCGCCGCCCGCCACCAACGCGGCGCGGGCCGGGTGGGCACCGAAAAGCTGCCCTATTTCGGCGAAATGGCCGAGGCCTATCTGGCCGAGTTCAAGGCCATCGTGTTCTGCGGCACCGAGCCGCCGGTCTCGTTCTTCGCCTATCCGGGCAAGCCCAGCTGGCTCTCCCCGCCGGGCGCGACGCTGGTGCGGCTGGCCTCCATGCGTGAGGATGCCGAGGCCGCGCTGACCGCGCTGGCCGCCGCCTTGGACGCCCCCGTCCAGCCCGCGCTGGTGCAGGCCGCCACCACTTTTCCGTGGGAGCCGGGCAAGCTCAACTCCGCCAGCATCGGCGCGGTGCTGGCGCAGCTGCTGCCCGAAAATGCGATTGTCTCGGACGAGAGTGCCACCTCGGGCGCGGCCTCCTATGCGATGTGCGGCGGCGCGGCGCAGCATGACTGGTTGCAACTGACCGGTGGCGCAATCGGGCAAGGGTTGCCGCTGGCAGTCGGCGCGGCGGTTGCATGTCCTGACCGCAAGGTGATTGCACTGCAGGCCGATGGCGGCGGGATGTACACACTGCAGGCGCTGTGGACGATGGCGCGTGAGGCGCTCGACGTGACCACGGTGATCCTCAACAACGGCAGCTACGCGATCCTCAACATCGAACTGACGCGGGTCGGCGTACAGAACGCCGGACCCAAAGCGTTGTCGATGCTCGACCTTAAAAACCCGGCGATCGAGTGGACCAAGCTGTCCGAAGGCATGGGCGTGCCTGCGGTGCGGGTCGATACTGCGGAAGGCTTCCATGCCGCGTTGCAGGATGCATTGGCGGCGAAAGGGCCACGGCTGATCGAGGCGATGCTCTGATATGGGCGACAGCCTCAACCTCCTCCCCGCCAGCTTTGCCGATTTCCGGCGCGGGGCCGAGCGGCGCTTGCCGCGCTTCCTGTTCGACTATTACGATGGCGGCGCGGGCGCGGAAGTAACCTTGCGCAGCAACACCGCCGATTGGGAAGCCCTGCGCCTAACCCAGAAGGTGCTGGTCGATGCCTCCAACATGGACTGCGGGACCGAGCTTTTCGGCGAGAAACTCGCCATGCCGCTGGTGCTCGCGCCGATCGGCATGGGCGGGATGAGCGCGCGGCGCGGCGAGGTTCAAGCCAAGCACGCGGCGGACAAAGCGGGTATCCCGTTCTGCCTCTCGACCGTCGGGATCTGCACGATGGAGGAGCTGGGCGCGACCGGCGACAAGCCGTTCTGGTTCCAGCTCTACATGCTGAAAGACCGCGGGATCGTGCAGGAAATCCTCGAGCGCGCCTGGGCGGCAGGCGTTAGAACCCTCGCCTTCACCATCGACCTTGCCATCCTCGGCACGCGCTACCGCGACATCCGCAACGGCATGGCGGGCGGGCTGGGCGCATGGGGCAATTTCCGCTCGGGCGCGCTCGACTATGCGCTGCACCCCGGCTGGGCCATCGACGTCGGCCTCAAGGGCGGGCCGCACGGCTTCGGCAACCTCGCGCGCTATGTGAAGCAGAGCAAAAACCCGCGCGACTACCTGCACTGGACCGGCAGCCAGTTCGACCCTTCGGTAACGTGGAAGGATATCGAGTGGCTGCGCAAGGTGTGGCAGGGCAACCTGGTGCTAAAGGGCATTCTCGACGTTGACGATGCCAAGCAAGCGGTGGCAATCGGCGCCGACGGGATGATCGTCTCCAACCACGGCGGGCGGCAACTCGATGGCGCGGCCTCAACCGCGTCGATGTTGCCCCGGATTGCCGATGCGGTAGGCAGCGAGACCACGCTGCTGGTCGATGGCGGTATTCGTTCGGGGCAGGATCTGGTCAAGGCGCTGGCGCTTGGTGCCAAGGCCGCGCTGGTTGGGCGGCCGTGGGTCATGGCGCTGGCGGCAGGCGGCGAGGCCGCGCTGTCGCGAATGCTGGGGCTCTACAAGCAGGACATGCGCACCGCGCTGGGGCTGACCGGGGCGGTCAATGCGCGGGATGTGGGGCGCGGGGTGTTGTTGGGGGGATAGTGAAGACTGCCGGCTTGCGAGTGGAAGCGGACGTTCCCGAACGAAGTCACAGTCGAGATTTCGATGCGAGTGAACCTGCGCGCCGGACAGGCATATCGCGTGGCTATTTTCTGGTCTCGAAAAGGGGAGTAAATCCAGACCAGCGCGCCACATCCACCCGACCACAGAACCGGATGGATGTGACGGCCAGTACAACCTGCCAACCGAAAATCAGCCGGTCACACGAACGTCGAGATTGAGGGCAACGCGATGATTTTCGTCCATCCCAGCAGCCCATGATGCTGCTCGTTCTCGGTGCAGCTGTGCCCGCTGTTGTTGCAGCTCGCTGTCGTCCACCGCGAAGTAAATGTTGGCCTGAACCAGTTGATTACTGGCCAGCTCACCCGGGATCGGATGGAGCGATGTGATTTGGGATATCGCCCGGGTCGCCGCACGGTCCAGAGCACGGCTACCGGAATGCCGGGTCACGACGACATTTTCCGCCTTGCCTCCATAGGAGCAGTTGAAGCGAACCGAAACTACTCCGGTCGCTCGTTGCTGCTTACCCAAAAATCGCGGATATATCAGCGAATTATCCAGGTCCTGCGAAACTGCCGCTGCCCACTGCGTAACGGCGTCGCGAGGGCTGGTAACCACAATTGTCTGGCCTTGCGCCAGCAAAGCGCCGGACATGACTGAGGAGGCGGCCAAGGCCGCCAACAAAACATATTTCATATAATCATCCTTTTTTCCGATGGACGATCGGCCGCGCGGCCCAAGGGCGTTCTCTCCGGAATCTCCGTGATTACGTCTCAGTGGTCGAAGGGGGATGGCGTGCGTTCTGTGGACCACGCGCTTTCCCATCACCTTCATGGAACAATTTTTTTCCCGAGTCAACTCGACAGTAAGAGTTGCGAAAAGACTATTTTTTCTGGGCTTTGCCAGATGTAAGGCCACGTAACAGATCGGCCCTGTCGTTGCCTTTTTCCGGTCCTATCCCGACTCGCCGACCACCTTTCGCTGTCGACGCAGGAGTGATCCCAGAACCTTCCCCGGGTTCAAAATCCGCTTCGGATCGAGCGCCGTCTTCAACGTCCGCATCAGCGCCAGTTCCTCGGGCGAACGCGTCAGGTGCAGCCACTCCCGCTTCTCCAGCCCGATGCCATGCTCCGCCGAAACCGAGCCATTGTATGGTACCAACGCCCGGTAAACGATCTCCTCCGCGCGATGCCGCGCGGCCGCGTCATAAGGCCGTGGGCCGATGATCAGGTGGAGGTTGCCGTCGCCGATGTGGCCGAACACCACCAGCTTGGCCTCGTCGCCCCACTCGGCGCGGACCGTGCGGGTGACTTCGGCGACGTAGGCCTCCATCGCTACAATCGGCAGGCTGACGTCGAAGGTTACGCTGGGCGCAGCGTAAGCGAACAGCCCTTCGATATCGTCGCGCACCCGCCACATCGCGTCGGCCTGCGCGCCGCTGGCGGAAATGGCCGCGTCGGCGATCAGCCCGGTCTCAAGGCACTTGCCGAGCACCGCCTCAAACCGCGTGGCATCCGCATCGGGATCGGTGCCGCTGGCCTCGAGCAACACGTAGTGCGAATGCCCGCCTGCCAACGGCGGGGTGTGGCGGCCTGATTCCACCGCGAGTGGCGCGTAGAAATTGTCCCACATCACCTCGAACGCGGTCAGCCCCGAACCCAGCCCTTGCCCCAGCTCGACAAACAGCGCCTGCACGCAAGCGAAGCTTTCCAGCGCCAGCAGCGCAGTCTGAGTTGAAAGCGGCGCAGGATGCAGCCGCAGCACCGCGCGGGTAACGATCCCCAGCGTGCCCTCGCTGCCGATAAACAGCTGCTTGAGATCATAAGCCGCGTTGTTCTTGAGCAGCACGTTCATGCTGGAGATCACCGTGCCATCGGCCAGTACCGCCTCCAGCCCCAGCACGCTGTCACGCATCATCCCGAAGCGGACCACCGAATTGCCCCCGGCGTTGGTCGCGATCCCGCCACCGATGGTCGCCGATCCGCGCGCGCCCCAATCGACCGCGAATTTGAGGCCGTGGGCGGCGGCGGCCTCTTGCACCGCCTGCACCACCACCCCAGCCTCGACCACCATGGTCCGCCCGACCGGGTCAATCGCGCCGATGGCCCGCATCCGCTCGAGCGAAATCTGGATCTGGTCGGGAGTGCAATCAGTGCCGTGGACGAGGCCGGTCAATCCGCCCGCCGGGACCACACTCTGCCCGGCGGTATGGCACAGCGCCATGATCTGGCTGAGTTCCTGGGTCGAGGCGGGGCGGACGATGGCCTTGGCCTGACACGTGCTCAGCCCCAGCCAGTCGCCCGCGCGGCCCGCCACATCCGCGCCGGTCAGCACGCCTTGCGGGCCGGTGATTGCGGTGATCTGGGCGAGGATGTCGGTCATGGCGCGAAAGCTACGGTGAACCCGATGCGCAAGCAATAGCCCCTCCTCGTTGGGGAGGGGTTGGGGTGGGGGTTCGTCGCAAGCGCAGGCGCGCGACCTGAAGGCAGCGCTGCCCCACCCTAGCCCTCCCCGATGGGGAGGGGGGATAAGAACCCTCAGATCCGCTCGATAATGATCGCCGGGGCCATGCCGCCCGCCGCGCACATCGTGACCAGGCCGTAACGCCCGCCGGTGCGCTCCAGCTCATCCAGCGCGGTGCCGATCAGGATCGAACCGGTCGCGCCGATCGGGTGGCCCAGCGCCATCGCGCCGCCGTTTGGATTGACCTTGCTACGGTCGAGATCGAGGTCGCGGATGAACTTTTCGGCGACCACCGCAAAGGCCTCGTTGATTTCCCAGACGTCGATATCGTCCTTGGTCAGGCCGGCCTTGGCCAGCACCTTCCTGGCTGCAGGAACCGGGGCGTTGAGCATCAGCGTGGGGTCATCGCCCTGGTTGGCATAGGCAACGATCCGCGCGCGCGGCTTGAGATCGTGGGCCTTGGCATATTCAGGCGAGGTGATCAGGATCGCGGCGGCCCCATCGACCACGCCCGACGAGTTTCCGGCATGGTGGAAATGCTGGATTTCCAGATCGGGATAGCGGCGGTTTATCTGCCCTCGAAAAGTCGTCCCGCCGATGTCGAAATCGGCGATCCCGGAGAAGCTGGGCTTCAATGCGGCGAGGCCCTCGGCGGTGGTTTCGGGGCGCGGGAATTCCTCACGGTCAAGTGCAATCGAGCCGTCTTCGTTCAGCACTGGCACCAAAGACCTGGCGAAACGGCCTTCCTTGATTGCTACATCGGCGCGCTGCTGGCTGACCAGCGCGAGGCCATCGAGCGCCTCGCGGCTGATGCCCTCCATCGTCGCGATCGCATCGCCGCAGACGCCCTGGTGGCTTTGCGGGTGCAAGGCGTCGAGCGCTTCGTGGCCCGAACCCATCAGCCGCGGCGCAATCCCGGCGTTGGCCTGTTCGGCACCATAAGCGCTGGTGTAGCTCATCATTTCGGTGCCGCCTGCGATCACGCAGTCTTCCATGCCCGACATCACCGAAGCCGCAGCCAGGTTGACCGAGGTGATCCCACCGCCGCAGAACCGGTCAAGCGTGGTACCACTGGCCGACACGTCATAGCCCGCGGACAGCGCAGCCATCCGGCCCAGATCGCCGCCTTGCTTGCCGTTCTGCGAGCTGGTCGACCAGATGATGTCATCGACGGTCTTGGTGTCGAGGTGATTGCGTTCCTTGATCGCGCCCAGCACGGTCGCGGCCAGGTGCTGCGGGTGCAGGTGCGAGAGCGCGCCCTTGCCTGGCTTGCCAACCCCGCGCGGGGTGCGGACTGCGTCGATGATATAGGCTTCGGCCATGGGGATTCTCCTTTGGGGGGTCAGACCAGCATGCCGTTAAGGCGCTGGCGGATGATGTTTTCGGCATCCGCGACGATGCGGGTGACCAGATCGTGGCAGGTCGGGATATCGTGGATCAGGCCCTGGATCATGCCCGCGCTCCAGATGCCGTGATTGGTGTCGCCGGTCTGCAGGCCTTCACGCCCGCGCACGCCTTTGACCAGATTGGCAACTTCGGCGAATTCCTTGCCTTCGCGTTCAGCGGCCATCACCGCCTGCGAAACCTCGTTCTTCGCGACCCGCGCGGTGTTGCGATAGGAACGGAAGATCAGGACGGTGCCACGTTCGTCCGTGGCGACCATCGCGTCCTTGAACGCCTGATGGATCGGCGCTTCGACCGTGGCGGTAAAGCGCGTGCCCATGTTGATCCCGTCCGCACCAAGGGCCAAGGCTGCAGCCAGCCCGCGCCCGTCGCCGAACCCGCCCGAGGCGAGCAGCGGAATCTTGACCTGATCGGCGGCGGCCGGGATCAGGATCAGCCCGGGAATATCGTCTTCGCCCGGATGCCCGGCGCATTCGAACCCGTCGATCGAAATGATATCGACCCCAGCCCGTTCAGACGACAGCGCGTGCCGCACTGCGGTGCATTTGTGCAGGATCAGGATGCCATGCGGCTTCATCATTTCCCACAACTCGCGCACCGCCGGCGTGCCCGCAGTCTCAACAATCTTGACCCCGCTATCGATGATCGCCTGAGCGTAGGCCTTGTAGTCGGGCGGGTTGATCGTGGGGAATACGGTCAGGTTCACCCCGAACGGCTTGTCGGTCATGGCGCGGCAACGCTCGATCTCGGCGGCGAGCGCGGGAGCATCGGGCTGAGTCAGGCCGGTCAGAATGCCCAGGCCCCCGGCATTGGAAACCGCGCTGGCCATCTCGGCCACGCCGACCCACTGCATGCCGCCTTGCACGATCGGATGCTCGATCCCCAGCATTTCCGTGATCCGCGTTTTGATCGCCATGCCTTACCCTCTTGACCCGTTATTGTTTGCGAGTCGTGTTTAACCGATCAATTAAATTTGGCAATCGCTATGCGGCCCGGCGCGCCAAGCGGTTCCCGATTTGCCCCGCGCTCGTTAAGGAGGCGGCGATGCCCAGTTCGATTCGCCCCATCACAGTTGCCGCGCTGTACCGCTTCGCCCGGTTTGCCGATCCGGCAGCGCTGCGCGGCCCGCTGGCTGGCCTGTGCAAGGCCCAAGGCGTCAAAGGCACGCTGCTGCTTGCCCGAGAGGGGATCAACGGCACGATTGCGGGCAGCGCGGATGGCATTGCTGCGGTACTCGCCCAGATCCGCACCCTGCCCGATTGCGCCGCGCTCGATGTGAAGCTGGCCACCGCCGCCGAACAGCCGTTCCACCGCATGAAAGTGCGGCTCAAGCGTGAGATCGTGACCATGGGTCAGCCGCAGATCGATCCGCTGCAGGGCACCGGGCACTATGTCGCCCCGGCCGACTGGAACGCGTTGATCGCCGATCCGGGCACCGTGGTGATCGACACCCGCAACGATTACGAGGTCGCGATTGGCACATTTTCCGGTGCGATTGACCCGCAGACTTCGTCATTCAGCGATTTTCCCGCGTGGTTCCGGCGCGAACGCGAGCGCTTGCTGGGACAAGGCCAGACCCCCAAAGTGGCGATGTTCTGCACCGGCGGGATCCGCTGCGAAAAGAGCACCGCCTTCCTCAAGGCTGAGGGGATCGAGCAGGTCTATCACCTGCAAGGCGGCATCCTCAATTACCTTGAGCAGGTGCCCGCGCCGCAAAGCCTGTGGCAGGGAGAATGCTTCGTGTTCGATGAACGGGTCAGCGTCGGCCACGGTCAGGTGCCCGGCGACTATCAACTGTGCCGCGCCTGCCGCCGCCCCTTGAGCGAAGCCGATCGCCAGTCACCGCTATATGAGGAAGGCGCGAGCTGCGCCGCCTGCCATGCCACTCGCAGCGAAGCGCAACGTGCGCGCTACCGCGAACGCCACCGGCAGGAGGCGCTCGCCGCGCAGCGCGGCACATTGCATGTCGGGGCCGAATAGGGGCGCGAAAGCCCGGTTCTGGCGGAGAGGGTGGGATTCGAACCCACGTTACGTTGCCGTAAACCGCATTTCGAGTGCGGCGCGATCGACCTCTCTGCCACCTCTCCGCAGAAGCGCTGTGAGCGGGCCACGAAGGCTCCGCCCGGTCGAAGAGCCGCGCGGTTAGCCCAAGGCGCGGCGCTTGCCAAGCCCCCTTCCCGCGACAATTTAGGGGACCACGCGCTACAACCCGTTGTTTCGCAGCGCAGCAGAGCCTATATCTGCCGGTATGGACCGTGCTTCCTTCTTTTCCCCGCAGGCTGGCCGGCTGATTGATGCGCCGCGCAGTTCGCGCGCGCATTTCACGATCGGCGACATCGTGCGCCACCGCCTGTTCGATTTTCGCGGTGTGGTGTTCGATATCGATCCGGTCTTCGCCAACAGCGAGGAATGGTACGAATCGATCCCGGCCGAAGTGCGCCCATCGCGTGAACAGCCGTTCTACCACCTGTTCGCTGAGAACGGCGATTCAAGCTACACCGCTTATGTCAGCCAGCAAAATTTGCTCGATGATAGCGACAGCGGCCCGGTCGACCACCCGTCAGTCTCCGAACTGTTCGAGGATTTCGCCAAAGGGCGTTACCGCCTGCGCGCCTCACTGACGCATTAAGCGCCTCAGCTCTTCAGCTTCCACCCGCTCTTGAGCAGCGCGTAGAGCACCCAGCCCATGAACAAGGTCAGCCCGCCCAGATAGAGCGCGCCGTTCAGCACCGCCATGTTGCTATCGCCGATGTCGCTGACCCCCAGGAAGCCATAGCGGAAGCCCGAGATGATGTAGAAGAACGGGTTGGCGCGGCTGATCGCCTGAAACGTGGGGTGGAGGTTGTGGATCACGTAGAACGTGCCTGATAGCATCGTCAGCGGGGTAATCACGAAGTTGGTGACCATCGCGGCGTGATCGAACTTTTCGGCCCACAGCGACGTTATCAGGCCGATTATCGCCAGCAAGGTCGATCCGGTCAGCCCGAACCACACGATCGCCCAGGGGTGCGCCACGCTGAGCGAGACGCCCGGCCACAGCAGCATCGCGAGCGTGATCGCGAGGCCGACCAAGACTGCGCGGGTGACAGCCGCGCCGATCAGGCCGATGATCAGCTCGCCATTGGACAGTGGCGGCATCAGGTAATCGACGATCGTGCCCTGGATCTTGCCAGCGAGGAAATTGAAGCTGGTATTGGCAAAGGCATTGCCAACCATGCCCATCACGATCAGCCCCGGCGCGATGAAGCTGGCGAAGGGTACTCCCAGCACTTCGCGCCCGCCGCGGCCCATCGCGACGGTGAAGATCATCAGATAGAGCAGCGTGGTCATCGCCGGTGCCCAGATGGTCTGGGTCTGAACCTTGAAAAAGCGGCGAACCTCCTTCATATAGAGGGTCCACAGCCCAAGCTGGTTGAACGTACCGAAGACGGGCACGCCCCGATCTGGGAAATTTGGCCGTTCCGGAAGTCCGGCAGCTTGGGGCACCGCTATGGCGGCGCTTGCACTTTCCAGTGCGGGAACGGGTTGATCGGCCATGCTGCGGCGACTATCGCGCTGCGGCACGGCATGCAAGCATTCGGCGTTACGCCGCTGAGGAAAGAGAAGTTATGAGCTGGACCGACGAGCGGATCGAAAAGCTGACCAAGATGTGGGAAGGTGGCTCGACCGCCAGCCAGATCGCCGAGGACCTGGGCGGAGTCAGCCGCAATGCCGTGATCGGCAAAGCCCACCGGCTTGGCCTGAAGGCCCGCCCCAGCCCGGTCAAGCCCAATGAGAAAGAGGCCGCCGCGCCTGCGCCCAAGCCGGTCAAGGCCGACCTGCCGCCGCGTGCCGCCCCCGCGCCCCGCCCGGCTTCGGCGCGGGCTGCAACCCCGCCGACGACTTCTGCCACCGGCGATGGCGCGACTCCGGTGGTGTCCACCCCGATGCCGCGGATCGTATCGGTCGGCCCCGGCGGGTTCCTTCGTCAGGGCCCCGGCGATCAGCAAGCGCCGATCCCGCCGGCCCCGCCGCGCCGTCTGGTTCCGGCCAAGCCCAGCGCCGAGATGGCCGAGAAGACCGGTCTGCTCGAACTTAACGACCGGATCTGCCGCTGGCCGATGGGCCACCCCGGCGAGGCGGACTTTCATTTCTGCGGGGTCAAGGTCAACCCCGGCTTCCCTTATTGCGTCGAGCACTGTGGCCGGGCCTATCAGGCACAGCTGCCGCGCGGTGCCCGCCGTCCACCTCCACCCCTGCCGTTTGGCGGTCCGCGCGTCCGTTAAGCTGCAGGAATTACGGCATTAACTTGAAGTTAGTCAGAATTGCCTAACATCAGCCCTTGCCGACGGGACGCTTCTTTGCTGCACTCTGCCTGACCGCGCTCGCTGCTTGCGGCAAGAGCGGTCAGGTGCAGAGCTTTGACGGCTCAATCGAGGACCGGGTCAAATTCATCGCCCAAGGGGTCAACCTGCTGGTCCCGCGCAAGCTTGATAATGATGTCAGCCTGATCGGCGCCCGGGCCGATGGCCGCGCGCTCGAATTGAAGTTCGATACCACGCTCAAGGGCAGCATGGACGTCTCTGCGCAAGAGCTGTCAAAGCTGTTCCGTCCGCAGATCTGTGAAAACAACGGCTACCGCTCGGTAATCGACCACGGCGGCGTGGTGCGGATCGCGATCGTCCGCAGCAACACCGGTGAGGCCTTGCCGACCTTCGGGATCGCCACCTGCGGATAAGCCAGCAGGCCGGTCAGCGGCCTTAATATCGGCGCGCGGCTGCCGTTAACCATGGCATGACCGCTTATGATCCCTCGCTCGGCCGCTCCCCTGATGGATTGCTCGGCTGGCTCGGCTTTAGCCGCCGCCCTGCTGCAATAACTCCGCACGAACTGGCGGCGGCGCCGCTGGCTGACCGCCGCGATGAACTGCGCCTGCGCCAGCTGAGCGATGTCGGGCAATTTCTGCGGACGCATCAATTGGCGGTCACCGCCGCCACGCTGAGTACGGCTTGGCTCTATCTGAGCGGGACCGACAGTCAGGTGATCCGCGCGGTCGATCGCCGCGTGCTGTCACGCCAGCCGGTCACCACCGAATGGCTCGATACCGCGCTGGGCGAACAGCCTGGCGTCGACGAAGCGGCGCTGTGGGCAGATTTGATGCAGCGGCTTGAACTCAACATCGCTGAACTCGCCAGCAACAGCAGCGCAGCGCACAGCGCGACCAAGACCTATCACAACGCGCTCGAAGGGCACGTCGGCGAGCTTGAACACGCCGCCAAAACCGGCGCGGCGATCACCGAACTGGCAAGCATCGCCAAAACGATGCTGCTGCGCACCCGCGAGATCGAGAAGCAGATGCTGCGCAGCGAGGCCCAGACCCGCGCGCTCAAACGCCGGCTCGACGAAGCCCGGCGCAGCGCCGCCGAAGATCACCTGACTGGCCTGCCCAATCGCCGCGCGTTTGAGGCGGTGCTGGGCGAGCAATACCTGCTGGCGCAGGCCGCTAGCGAATTTCTGTGTGTCGCCTTCTGCGACATCGACCACTTCACGCGAGTCATTGACGAGCACGGCCACGATGCCGGCGACCGGGTGCTCAAATTGGTCGCCGATGGGCTGGCGAAGGTTTCCAACGACCGCTGCCACGTGGCGCGGCATGGCGGCGAGGAGTTCGTGATGCTGTTTCGCGGCGCGACGCCAGCCGATGTTATGGTCAAGCTGGACCGCTTGCGCAGCCAGCTGGCCGATCGCCGCCTGGTCAACCGGGCCAGCGAACAACCGTTCGGCCAGATCACCTTTTCAGCCGGGCTCGCCGAAGTGTTTGCCTTTGGCGACCCGCGCAGCGCGCTTAAAGCCGCCGACGTCGCGCTCTATCGCGCCAAGCAGGAAGGCCGCAACCGGATCGTCATGGCTGATCCCGCCGACCCACCACTCTCGCCTGGTCAGCTGGAAGCGGACCCCCAGCTGGCCGGGCGGGAACCGTTGCCGCCGCAAGAGCAGCTCAGCGCGGCGACGCCGGGTTGAGCAGAAACACCACATAACCCCGAAACAGCGGATCGCGGCGCAGACCGGGCGGCTCGCGCCACTCGCCCCCTTCAACCAGCGCAACCTTGTGCGGCACTGGCACCCGCGCCAACCGCTCCAGATAGGCTGCGTAACCGGGGATCGTGCTGCGGCCTTGGTAAGTCTGCACTACCACCTCATCGACCACGCCCTTCAGCGTGCCCAGCGCAGACGGATCAGCATTGGCGCTCCAATCGAGCAGCCCGGTGATCGACAGCTGGTAGTGCGCTGGAAGCCGCGCCCGCAGGCCCGCCAGAAATTGCGCGTAGCCCGTGATCCCGCTGGTCGCCGCATCGAAATCGATCTGCAGCCCGGCTAGTCGGTTGCCCGCCGCCCGCCAGCGCGAAAGCTCACTCAGAACCTCGGCGTAAGTCCCCTCGCTCCAGTCCAGCCGCCCGGTGCGCACCACCAGCCAGACCTCGGCCTTGCGGACATGCGGCACCCCGCGCAGCAGCACCAGCCCGGTGCCGGGTCGAACCTCTCCCGCGAGCAGATAGACAGTCTTGGCGCGGTCCAGCACCGGCTGCGGCTTGACCCCAGCCCACAGGAAGAACGCATTGTAGTTGGCCGGGTCAACCTTGGCGGGTGTGGCTGGATGGCAGCTCGCCAGCAGCAGCGCCAAGCCCCAGGCGGCCCGTCTCACCAGAAAAAGCGCGATTTTTTGGCCCATGTGCTGGTGGGATAGTCGCGCTTCAGCCGATCGAACCAGCCTTTGCGCTGCGCCTTGCTGACTTCTTTGCCGCCGCAGCTGTTGTTTCCGCCAGGGGCGTAGCACTGGACCGCGCGGTACAGCGCATATGCCTTGTCAGCCCCCGCCGCGGCGGGATCGGCGATCACCGATTGGTACACATCGCCGCGGGCCAGCGGGCTGCCGGGAAACAGATTGGCCGCCCCGCCCAGTTCGTCGCGCTTATTAAGCACGTCGGCTTCGGTGAAGCTGTCAAAGCCATTGAGCCGCCAGAAATCCCCCAAACACAGCCGCGCGCCCACGGCCTGCGGGTTGGCGGCAAGTGTTCGAGCGGTCACCTCGATCGCCGGGCAGACGTAGCCGTCACTCCACTTGCCCTTGGAGAAGACGCCGAGCGGCAGTGCCTCCTGTTCGGCGATGTACCACAGCCCGGATTGGGTATCGGCATTGCTGCGGACCAGCGCCCGGTCGGTGCCGAACGCGCTATAACTGCCACGGCTAAGGTCTTTGTACAGCAGTACCAAGGTCGCCAAATCGCCCTCGTACTGCGGGCGCGCGCGGTCGGCGGCGGCGGTGCGCAGGATCGCCGGGCTGGCTGAATGGATCAGCAACTGGCGGCGGATCATCGTCTCACGGATCGGGGAGCCGGGCGCGAACACATCAGCCAGTTTGCCACTGCGCTCCCAATTCATCGCGAGGCCCAGCTCGGCGGTGGGGCGCTGCCACAGCCCGGTCGCGCCGCCCAGCAACTGCTGCCAGAACCCGCCCTCGTTGCGGTCGCCCAGCGCGGCCAAGGCCTGCCCGCGCAGCACTTGCCGGCTGAAGGCGAGGTTGGAATAACTGGTCTGCTTGGCCGCATCGGGGACCAGCTGCAGCACCTTGCGATAGTCATTGCCGATGTAGAATGCGTGATTGGCCTGCAGGAATCCATAAAGCTCGGGCGCTCCCGCAAACAGCGGGGCCTGCGCGGCCAGATCGGCGGCAGTCAGCGTGGGTGCCTGATAGACTTTGCCGTTCTCATCGGTTTCGGCCCGCATGGCCAGCAGATCGCGCGTCGCCGTCAGCAGCACACTGCGCGGTTCGCTCTGCCCGGCCGCCGAGTTGAACAGCAGCTTGTTATCGATTTCCTGCACTAGATCGGCGGCCGCAGGGTCGGTGACCTTCACACTGTCCAGCTGGCGAGCATACTCCGCGCTCAGTCCGGCATAGTCGCCTGCGAGCCACAACCCGCGCCGGACCAGCCCTTGCACCGATGCGGCATAGCGGCCTGCGGGCCAGGTTTTGAGGTAGCTGACCAATGCCGCCTGCCCACGCGCAGCGAGCGCGGCATCAACCTTGGCGGGCTCATAGTCGCCGTATTCGCCGAAAGCCGCCGCCTGCGCAGCGGCGAAATCGACCCGCGCCAGCATGTAGCTGGCGGTCTCACGCACCCACGGATCGCTGGCTTTGGCCCCAGCGGCATAGCCAGCGCGAGCACCGGCCCAGTGCTCGCCGTAAAACGCATGAGCGGCTTGCATGTAGCTCAGAAATTCGCGCCCTGCTGTGCTGCTGACCGGCGGCGAGGCGAACGCTTCACCGGCTTGCTCGTTGCTGCCGTTGCAGACCGCTTCAGCTGCGGCCCGCGCTGCCAGCAAAGCGTTGCGCTCGCCCGCGGGGAGCCCTGCATTGGCCTGCATCGCCGCTGCCAGCGCTGCGCTGCCCGCGCTGTATCCAGCGCAGCGTGAGGGGTAGCTGGCGGCCTCAGCAGAGCCCGCCGGGGCCGGGTAAAACGCCGCCCGCTGCATCGCTGGGTTGAGGAATGTGTGGCCATAGCCCGACGCGTCATAGCTTTGCTCGGGATAGGCCGCGCCCGCACTGCTCGCTCCGCCGCGATCGCGCAGCAGGAATAGCAGGTTGGTGCGGGTATCATTGCCGGGGGACAGGAACCCGCGGTTTTCGCAACTGCTACCGCCCGCGAATAGCTTCCAACTGGGGTAGCAACTGCTGTCAGAGCAAGCGAGCGCGGCACTGGACGCGGCGAGCAATCCTGCGGCCAACAGTGGCTTGTACATCCGCACCCTCATCGTCGCTCTCCCCGGCAGAACCTGCGCCGGTAGGATGCTCAAACTTGGCCGAACGAGGCAAGCAAAAAGGGGGCCGCCGCAGCAGCCCCCTTCAATTGCTCCCATTCCCCTTCAGGGGAGGAGGTTTCTCTATTAGTCGTCGTTCTTGAGGAACGCTGGAACGTGATCAGGTGCTGGGCCGTCATCACGGCCCCGATCGCTTCTGGGACCACGGTCCCCGCCTTCACGGCGTGGGCCACGATCACCGCCGCGACCAGCGCCGCCGCCGCCATCACGGCGAGGGCCGCGATCACCGCCGCCTTCACGGCGCGGACCACGGTCGCCGCTGGGGCGATCGCTGCGCGGT
>JANNYT010000120.1:0-4980 GCA_031410255.1 Novosphingobium sp.
GCGATGGACCACGCGATGGTCTTTTCGACCGGGTACCAGGCCAACCTCGGGATCATCTCCACGATCGCCGGCAAGGGCGACTACATCGTCCTCGACATCGACAGCCACGCCTCGATCTGGGACGGCTGCAAGCTGGGCGACGCCGAGGTGGTGCCCTTCAGGCACAATGACATCGAGGCGATGGACAAGCGGCTCGGACGGATTCCCGAAGGCGCGGGCAAGCTGGTGATCCTCGAGGGCGTCTATTCGATGCTCGGCGACATTGCCCCGCTCAAGGAAATGGTCGCGGTGGCCAAGGCCAATGGCGCGATGGTGCTGGTCGATGAGGCGCATTCGATGGGCTTCATCTGCGCGAACGGGCGCGGCGTGGCCGAAGACCAGGGCTGCCTCGACGAGGTCGACTTCGTGATCGGCACTTTCAGCAAGAGCGTCGGCACGGTCGGCGGCTTCTGCGTTTCGAATCATCCCAAGTTCGAGATCATGCGGCTGGTGTGCCGACCTTACGTGTTCACCGCCAGTTTGCCGCCCAGCGTGGTCGCCACCGCCGCCACCTCGATCCGCAAGCTGATGCACGGTTCGAACAAGCGCGCGCATTTGTGGGAAAATTCCAAGGTGCTGCATCAGGGCCTGCGCGATGCCGGGTTCACACTTGGCACGGCCGAGCCGCAATCGGCGATCATCGCGGTGATCATGCCCGATCTGGAACGCGGCGCGGCGATGTGGGAAGCGCTGCTGAAGGAAGGGCTCTACGTCAATCTGGCGCGCCCGCCCGCAACTCCCGCAAATATGACACTGCTGCGCTGCTCGCTCTGCGCCGAACATACCGCCGAGCAGGTTCAGACGATCATCGGCATATTCAAGCGCGCCGGGGCCAAGGTTGGGATCCTTGCGTAAATGGTTGCTGGCTGCACTGCTGACGCTCAGCGCTGCTCCAGCCGTAGCGGGTGAAGCCGTGAACCCCTACCCCGCGCCGGGAATGAGCGAGAACGCCTGCCCGGCCAGTAGTGACGGGCTGTGGGCGCTCGATGAGCGGGTGCTCAAGGCCGACTGGGCGTGGCTGTGCCGCTATCAGGCAGACAATGCCAAGGTCGATCCGGCCAATCCCCCGCAAGTGGTGTTTCTGGGCGATTCGATCACCGAGAACTGGTTGGCCGCCGATCCCGATTTCTTCGCGCATGGCAACCTTGATCGTGGGCTGTCTGGCCAGACCAGCCCGCAGCTGCTGGTGCGGTTCTATCAGGACGTCGTCGCGCTGCGCCCGCGCGTGGTGCACATCATGGTCGGCACCAATGACATTGCCGGCAATACCGGACCGACCAGCCCGGCCGCTTATCAGAACGCGGTGCGTGCGATGGTCGATATGGCCCGCGCCAACCACATCGCGGTGGTGCTCGGCTCGATCCCGCCGTCGGACCAGTTCAGCTGGATCCCGGGAATGCAACCGCGTCCGTGGATTGCCCGGCTCAATCTTTGGCTCAAGGATTACGCCAAGGAGCAGCGCTTGGTCTACGCCGACTATCACGCCGCGCTGGCCGGTCCGAACGGCGAACTGCCGGCGGCTTACGGTCCCGACGGAGTACATCCCAACGCGGCGGGCTATGCAGTCATGCGCCCGGTGGCCGAACGCGCGATTGCCGAGGCGGAAAAACGCGCGCGCAAGCTGCGGCGCGAATCGTGACAATGCGTCTGCAAGGCAAGCGCGCGGTGGTGACCGGCGCGGCGCAGGGGATCGGCCAAGCCATCGCTGCGGCCTTCGTTGCTGAAGGCGCGCAGGTGCTGCTGGTCGATATCGACGCGGCGGGTGCGGCCCAGACTGCGGCTGAACTGAGCCAGCAAGCGTTTCACGCTGATATGGCCCAGAAGGCTGAGATCGAGCGGATTTTCGCGCATGTGGCGGCCAGCTGGGGCGGCCTCGACATTCTAGTCAACAATGCCGGTGTAACGCACGCGGCCGAGCTGGATGCGCTGACCGAGGACGACTTTGACCGGGTCTTCGCGATCAATCTGAAGGCCGCGCTGTGGGCGACGCAGAGCGCGGCGCGGCTGATGGCGCGCGGCAGCGCGGTGGTCAACATGAGCTCGGTAAACGCGCTGCTGGCGATCCCGAACCAGATTCCTTACGCGGTCAGCAAGGGCGCGCTCAAACAGCTGACCAATGTCACCGCGCTGGCGCTCGCCCCGCAAGGGATCCGGGTCAATGCGATCGGGCCGGGCTCGATCATGACCGACATGCTCAAGGGGATCATGTCCGACCGAGCCGCTGAAGACCGCATTCTCAGCCGCACGCCCTTGGGCCGCTGCGGCGAGCCGGAGGAAGTGGCGGCGGTGGCGGTGTTCCTGGCGAGCAGCGAAAGCAGCTACATCACCGGCCAGACGATCTATCCTGACGGCGGGCGGCTCGGGCTGAACTATACCGTGCCGATAGTTCGTTAGCGCAGTCCCCAAAAAGATACTCCGCCAGCCTCGTCCCGAAGGACAAAACTGACGGAGCAAGAGATTATCACAAACAACCGGGTCGCATGGCTGCCTGCAACTTCGAATCTTTTGCCACATTGCGCGGGATCGAAAAGGACGCGGAGCCGATGATTTTCCGATGATTTCGGTCGAGCGTCGGTCGCCAATTGCTCCGCTACCGCAAAATTTCGTTGCGATTGAATCGCGCAGAGCTAAACCCGGCAGGTGGATGAATTAACTGCCGCCGCGCAATTGCGCGGGTACGGCGAACAGAACAACGAAACGCCACGGGTCGCCCAGCGCTCAGCCTTGACTGAGGCGGCGCTGCTTGAACCTGTGCGCCTGACCCAGACACCGGCATTTTCGTTCGAGGCACTGCTGGTCGACCCGTTGACCCGCCAGCTGACCTACGCCGATGGCGCGCGCGAGACGCTGGAGCCGCGCGTGATGGAAGTCTTCGTGGCATTGCACCGGGCCGACGAAGCCGTGGTCTCGCGCCATGACCTGACGATGTCGTGCTGGGGCGGCACGGTCGTGGGGGAAGATGCGGTGCAACGGGTGATACAGCGGCTGCGCAAGGTCGCGGCGCGCTCGGCCGCCTTCCGGATCGAAACGATCAGCAAGGTCGGTTACCGCTTGGTTTCCGCGCAAGGTTCGTCCGAAGGGGCGCGCGGCGATGCGCCGTGCGTAGCGGTGCTGCCATTTTCCAACCGCTCGGCCCTGCCCGAGGATGAAAGTTTCGCGCTGGGGATGAGCGAAGACCTGATCGATGCGCTGTCCGAAGGAGCCAACCTGCGGGTGATCGCGTATTCGGCCACCGCGCGGTTCCGCCATGCCCCGCCGGATGACTTTCAGGAAGAAGGCCGCCGGCTGGGTGCGCGCTATTTCCTGGCGGGCAATGTCCGCCGCAGCGGATTGACGCTGCGGGTCAGTTCGCAGCTGATCGAGGCGGCGAGCCAGGCGATCGTTTGGTCGCAGAAACTGGAACGGCCAGTGGGCGAGCTGGCGGCGTTGCAAGGCGAGCTGGTGTCGCAGCTGGCGGCATGGCTGGGCGCGACCGTCTTCAATCTCGAAATGGACCGGGCCCTGCGCAAGCCCGCCAACCTGACTGCATGGGAATGCGTCGCGCGGGCGATGGCGGCCAGCCGCGAATATGGGACCGAGGCGCAGCAGCGGGCTATCTCGGAATCGCACCGCGCTGTGGAGATCGCGCCCGATTACGGACTGGCGCGGGCGATGCTGGCGCTGCAGGTCTCGGGCGCATACCTGTCATTCAGCCTGGCCGATCCGGCCCGCGAACGCGAGTTGCAGGTGCATATCGACCGGGCATTTGCGCTCGATCCAGACAATGCCGCCGTGCTGGCCGCCATCGCTGCTTCCAGCGCCTATATCGGGCGGCCCACCGATGGCTTGCCGCGCGCGCTAAAGGCGGTCCGGCTGCGCCGCGCGCATGGCCTGGCCCATTACGCCGCCGGAATTTGCGCGCTGCTGCAGGGGCTGGAGGAACAGGGTATCGGGCACTTGGACGATTTCCTGCAGATCGAGCCCGAATCGCACCTCCACTACATCACCCATGTCTGGCGCGGTTTATCGCGCGCGCGGCTGCGTCGGTTTGACGATGCGCGGGTGAATTTTGGCGAGAGTCTGGCGCTTTATCCGGGCAACTTCATCGCCAAGCTGCTGCTTACGACGATCGAATGGCGTGAGGACGAATCCGGCGCGGCGGTGCGTCATCTCGCCGAAACGCTGGAACACGAGCCGCAATGCGATCGGGCACTGCTGCACGCCCGGCTCGACCGGTTCTTTGCCGGTTCGGACGAACGGCTGCCGATGCGCGCCGCGCTGGATGCGGCATGGGACGAGCTGGAGCGGCGCGGTCCCGCCTGAACCCAGACCCATTCCTGCCGGGATGACATCGCTGCCGGTTAGTGCCAAGCTGCGCTGCTGACGGGGAGACCACACCATGCGCCGCTTTCGAGCTTCGGTTCCTGCTCTGCTCTCACTGGGCCTGTGTTTCGCGCTGACCGGGACACTCCCAGCGCAAGACAAGGCCGGCAGTGCCGACGCTGCGCCCGCCGCCGCTGCCCCCGCCGCCGAAGCCCAGCACGATCCGCACATGCATGACGACATGACCATGCCCAAGACCGCGCAGCTGCTAACCGGTTACGGCCTGGGCGGGTTCGCGATTAGCCATGCCACTCCAGCCGCTGCGCAGTTCTTCTCCAACGGGCTGGAGCTCCATGCGGCCTTCGCGCACCGCGCGGCGATGGCGGCAATGGACGAGGCGGCGCGGCTCGATCCGACTTGCGCGATGTGCCTGTGGGGCCAGGCGCTGACCAAGGGCCCGACGATCAATTACGGCAAGGACGGCAAAGAGCGCGCGCTGCTGCTCCCGGTCGCCAAGGCGGCGATGGCCGGGGCCAGCAAGACCGGATCAGCGAAGGAACGCGCGCTGACCGCCGCGCTGGTCACCCGCTATACCCCGGCCAAGGACACCAAGGCGCAGGACCGGGCCTATGCCATGGC
>JANNYT010000121.1:0-17330 GCA_031410255.1 Novosphingobium sp.
GCTTCGAACTCGAACGGCACTTTCGTGCTTAAGGCGGGGGTCCCGACAAACGCCCCGGCTTCCCAATGCCGCGCCGGGGCGGTCACTTCGCGGATGTTGATTTCGGGGTTGAAATTGGTCGCGAACGCCTGCCCATGATCGCCGCCGTTGCAATCGAGGATATCGAGCTGGCGGATGGTCTTGAGCTTGTGCTTCTTCAGCCACATCGCGAACACACTGGTGACCCCGGGATCGAAGCCCGAACCCAGCAGTGCCATCAGGCCCTTTTCCCTGAACCGGTCCTGATAGGCCCACTGCCACGAGTATTCGAACTTGGCCTGATCCTTGGGTTCATAGTTCGCGGTGTCGAGGTAGTGGACCCCGGCGGCGAGGCACGCGTCCATGATCGGCAAGTCTTGATAAGGCAGCGCCAGATTGACCACCAGTTTGGGGCCGATCTGCTCGATCAAGCGGGTCAGCGCGGGGACTTCCTCAGCGTCGATCTCATAAGTCGAGATGGTCTGCCCGGTGCGTTCGAGCACCGAGGCGGCGATCGCATCGCACTTCGCGCGCGTGCGGCTGGCTAAGTGAATTTCGGGGAAAATATCGGCGTTCATCGCCATCTTGTGGACGCAGACCGAGCTGACCCCGCCTGCACCAATCACCAGAACCTTCGACACGCCACGAATCTCCTTTATCGCCCGAGCATCGGCATATAGGATTGTTTCATGGCCACACAACAAATGCCCACTCTTCTGCAGCGGGTCCCAACTCCTGAGGGGATCGCCCGCGCCGCCGCCAAGATCACCGCGCTGCTGCCGCAAACGCCGCTGTTTGAGGTTGAGATCAACGGCGCGACGATCTGGCTGAAGGCCGAAAGCCTGCAACCGGTCGGTGCATTCAAAATCCGCGGCGCGTGGCACCGGCTGACCGACTTGTCCGAGGCCGAACGCGCGGCGGGCGTAGTCGGCGTGTCCAGCGGCAATCACGCCCAAGGGGTAGCCTGGGCAGCGCAGCGGCTGGGCATCGCCGCGACTATCGTGATGCCCAGCAATGCCCCGCAAGTGAAACTCGACGCGACCCGCGCGCTTGGTGCTAATGTGGTCGAGTATGACCGTGCCGGCGGCGAAGACCGTGATGAAGTCGCCGCACTGCTGGTGGCGCAGAGCGGCGCAACGCTGGTTCATGCCTTTGCCGATGCGTGGGTGATCGAAGGCCAAGGCACCACCGGGCTGGAGATTACTGAACAACTAGCCGCACGCGGGCTTGGTCCGCCCACCCGGATCGTCTGCCCCTGCGGCGGCGGCGGGCTGACCGCCGGGCTGGCGCTGGCCTGCCCCGATGCAGAAATCGTGCCGGTCGAGCCCGAAGGCTGGGACGATGTGCGGCTTAGCCTTGAGGCTGGCGCGATTGTGGGCGTGGCCGATCCCTCCGCACCGACTGACTGCGATGCACTGCAAACCCCCGCCACTCGCCCGATCAACTTCGCGGTGCTGCACACGCGCGTCCCATTCGGCTTGATGGTCACCCCGGCCGAAGTTCGCGCGGCGCAGCGCTGGGCCTTTGCCAAGCTGCATCTGGTGCTGGAACCGGGCGGCGCGGCGGCCTTGGCGGCGGTGCTCGCGGGCAAGGCCGCTACCGATGGGCGCACGGCCGTCATCCTGTCGGGCGGCAATACCGATGCGGCGGCCTTTGCGCGGGTCATCAGCACCGCCGATTAGCCCGCAATTGACAATCGGTTCGCTGCGCAGCACCTTGCGCGCCGGGAAGCGAACGAGGGGGGAAAACTCATGCAAGCGCAAATTCTCGCGCCCGCAGCCGTATTGGTGCTGTGGTCGATCGTTATGTTGTTCTGGCTGGCGGCAACGCGCCTGCCGCCGATCTTCAAGCAGCCGGGCGGAATGGGAGCAGCCAAGCCGGGCGGCCGCGGAGCCGATCTGGAGGGGGTTCTGCCCGACTCCGTTCAGTGGAAATCGCACAACTACACCCACTTGATGGAGCAACCGACGATCTTCTATGCGACGGTGATGATCCTGGCGCTGATGGGCGCTAGTGCCACTGACGTCGCGCTGGCCTGGGGCTATGTCGCGCTGAGGATCGTGCATTCGCTGTGGCAGGCCACTGTCAACAAGGTGTCGGTGCGGTTCGCGCTGTTCAACCTCTCGACCATCTGCCTGCTGGTGCTGGCGATCCACGCCGCACAAGTCACACTGTTTGCCTGAGCGGGATCAGGCATGAGCAACAATCAGATCGTCGCCCCGGTCATCGCGCTCGCTGGGTGGACCTTGCTTATCTGGGGCTGGATGGTGGTCACGCGCTTGCCCGCGCTCCGTGCCGCTGGGATCAAGCTGAGCAAGCTGCGCGGCGGGACCGGGCGCGGCGCCGACGGTGTGGTGCCAGACAAGACTCAATGGATAGCTCACAATTACAACCACCTGCACGAAGCGCCCACGGTATTCTACGCGGTTGCTTTGGCGCTGGCAGCGATCGGACAGGGTAATGGGCTGAATGCCGACCTCGCATGGCTTTATGTGGCGCTGCGGGTGGTCCATTCGCTGATCCAGACGCTGTGGAACCAGGTGCTGTGGCGGTTTGTCGCCTATCTCGCATCGCAGCTGGTGATTGCGGCAATGGTGATCAGCGCCGCATGCGCTTTGTTAATGCAATAACGAAGGGGAGAAACACCGTGATCCAAGCTGAAATTCTCAAACCGCTCGCCGTCCTCGCCATGTGGACGATGGTGATGTGGATCTGGATGTACGCCACGCGCATTCCTGCGATCAACAAGCTGCCCAAGCCGACTGAGCCGGGCGCCGACCAAGGCTGGACCGGGGCCATGCTGGAAAGCCTGATCCCGCGCGAAATCCAGTGGAAAGCGCACAATTACAACCACCTGCACGAAGCGCCGACGGTGTTTTATGCCGTGGCGCTGGCACTGGCGATCACCGGCTTCGGCGATGGGATGAATGCCAAGATCGCTTGGGCCTATGTCGCGCTGCGGATCGTGCATTCGATCTTCCAGGCGACGGTCAACAAGGTCATGCCGCGCTTTGCGCTGTTCGCGCTGTCCAGCCTGTGCTTATTCGCGCTGTGCCTGCATTTGCTGATTGCGATGTTCCACTAAGCTGAGGCGGCCTTCCCGCCCGCGCGGGAAGGCCGCTCAGAACAATTTGCGTAGTTCAATCCTGATCACCCGCCCGCGCGGGTCGAGGTAATCGGCCTGATAAGACAGCGGCACCATGCCGCTGGCGTCGGTCACCCGCTGGCGTGAACCCAGCAGGTTTTCGATCCGCAACGAAACCCGCGCGCCCTTCAGGAACGGCACTTGCTTGATCAGCTTGGGGCGCTGCGACAGATCGAAGAACACGAACATGTTGACGTTGGTCACGCTGCCAAAGCGCAAGTCACTGGTGCCCGGCAGGCCCGAGGCCTTGACCGTGGTCGGCCCGTTCCATGAGCCCTGGATGAAGGTCCCCAGCCCCTTGTAGAATAGGCCGCCGTTGAATTCGAGGCTGTGGCGCGGGGTGCCCGAGGCTGACAAAGCATCGCCGCCCAGCAGATCGAGCGTCGGTCCGCCCGGCGCGATCAGCACTTCGCTGGTGAATTGCATGGTGTGAAACAGGCCCAGGCTCCAGCGCCCCGGAGGGCCACCACCGCCGCCAAACATCGCGCCCATGCCGCCGCCGCGACCGCCGCCGCCACCGCCACTGCGCGGCGGAGCACCAGCCGGACGCGGTCCGCCCGCGCCGCCGCGACCGCCACCGGGAGGCCCGCCCATCATACCGCCGCCGCCCGCGCCTGGATCAGCTTTGCCGAACCCGCCCGACAGGTTGAGTCCCCAGCGCATCCGTGAACCGGTCTGCTGGGCGAAAGTCACCGGCCGCTGATCGACGCTGAGCAACCGCCCACTGGCATCACGCGTCACCCGGCCCGGAAAAGCCGCCTCGATCTGCGGGGTCAGCAGCGGGAACGAAGCGGTGACATTGTCCGAGCGGTTCTTGAAATACTCCACCACCAGGTTGGAATTGGCGATAAACGGCAATTGCCAGTTGGCCGAGAACTTGAGGTCGCGCTGGCGCTCTTTCAGCAGCAGCGGATTGCCGCCGTTGATCGTGGTGATCAGCACGGTTTCATTGCGCGTGAAGTCATAGCGCGGCCGGTTGATGCTGATCGAGGTCGGATCGCCCAGCTGGCTCAGACTTGGTGCGGCATCGTTGACGATGTAGCTCGCACCCAGATTGAGCCGGTCAGTCGGGCTCCAGCTCAGCCCGGCGCTCCAATCGGTCAGCGTGCCAAAGTCTGACAAGTGATTCAAACCCGTGCTCAGGTTGAGCGTGACATCGCCAATCGCTCCACCAAAATTGTCGCGGCGGCTGGTCAGTGGCAGCACCAGATTGACGCCTAATGACAGATCGCCGCGCTTCAGACTGGTTGGACCCGCCAGACTGCTGGTGTCGATGCTGTTGATCCCTGACCAAGCGTAACCAGCCTTGATCGTCGCGCTGATGAACCCGGCCGGCAGCCGCAACGGGCGCCCGGTCAGAGTGGCCAGCGAGGTCACCGCGTTGCTTTTGCTGTCCGCACGGTCAAACCCGGCGTCGGGCAAAATTGGCAGCGGCCCGGTGATCGGCAGCGTGCCTGCTGCTGCGGCCGTGACCAGTCCCGAAGTATCGGCGCTACGGTCAATCCGCGCGGTGCTTTCGGAATGGCTGCCATCGAGCGTGGCGGTCAGCTGCCACGCGCCCAGATAGGTGCTGTAGCCAGCACCGGTCTGGACCGAGGTGACATGCGTGGTCCGGTCGAGCGAGCCGGGCAACGTGCGGATCGCAGTGGCTCCGCCCGGCGCAGTCAGCAGCACCAGATTGTTGCCGAGATAAGCCTTGGCGTCGGCGCGGCTGGCTGCTCCGCTGAGCGTCAGCGTGCCGTCCATCCCGTCCTTGCCGAACCCGCGCACCCAGGCAGCGTTAAGCCCGTAATTGTTGGACTGCGCAATCAAGGTGCGGTTCTGCGCGATATCGGGATCGGTGCTGACGCTGGAGATGCTCGAGGCCGGCTCGATCACGCCGCGTTCGGCATCGAACAACGGGGTGGTCCGGTCGGCGCTGGCGGTAAGGCTCAGCCGCGCGGGGCCGTCAACGCGGATCAGCGTCGATTCGAGCCCACCGGTGCTGAACCCGCCCAGCGTGGGCAGGCCGTAGCTCGCTTCAAACGCGGTCGAGCGGAATTTCTTCTTGAGGATCAGGTTGACCACCCGGCTATCGGCCGGGAACCCAAAGCGCAGCGCCACTTCCTCGGGCAAAATCTCGACCCGCTGGATCGCCTCGGGCGGAAAGTTGCGCATTTCGCGGAAATTGGTGATCCGCTGGCCGTTGACCAGCACCACCGGCATGCCGCCGCCGCGCCCGCGGCCGGATCCGGTCTGCGGGCTAAGCCGCGTGATCAGCTCGCCCACCGATCCTGCGCCCAACGCCGCAATCTCATCCTCGTTGAGTGTCGCAATCGGAGCCTGCGCTGCATCAACCTGCCCGCGGATCCGCGCCGCAGTCACCACGATGTCGGTGCTGGCCGCCTCCGGATCAGATTCTTCGGTCGCCGGAACGGGGGCAGCTTCGTCGGCCGCCGGATTGGTCTTGACCGGCGGTGCCTCAGTCGAAACGGCCGCCGCGCCGTCAACATCGGCCGCAACCGAAGGACTGATCTGCGCGAAAGCCGGTGCTGCCAGCACCACGCACGAAATTCCCAACAATGCACGCATAACGAAGGGGATACTTTCAATAGCCACGCCGCAGCGCCGGTTAACCTGTTGCAATTGTGGCCCTGTCGTCATGGGGCGGACAAAGCAATGCTCCGTCGTGTAACAAATTGTCGAGTGCATGGCTGCGCTCGACGAACGACCGGCCAGACCGGTAACCAGACTGGGCCAGCATGGCGGCGGGCTTTCCTTTTGCCCGGCACGCGGCTATGGCGCGCGCCAAGCTTGGCAGATTAACACGGAAAACAGGTACGGATGGCGAAAGAAGAACTACTCGAAATGCGCGGGACGGTGGTCGAGTTGCTGCCCAACGCGATGTTCCGCGTCCGCCTGGAAAACGATCACGAGATCTTGGGCCATACCGCCGGCAAGATGCGCAAGAACCGCATCCGCGTGCTGGTGGGCGATGAAGTGCTGGTTGAGCTGACCCCCTATGATCTGACCAAAGGCCGGATCACCTATCGCTTCATGCCCGGCCGCGGCGGCCCCGGCCAGTTCGGCTAAGCCCGTCGCGTGAGTGCGCCCGATGGCAGCACACGGGTGATTGGGCCCACCCTCATTCTCGCCTCTGCCAGCCCGCGCCGCCGTGAATTGATCGCGCGGCTGGGGCTGGAGCCGAGCGCAATTGCCGCCGCCGATATCGACGAGACCCCGCTTAAAGTCGAAGTGCCGCGCGTCTATGCGGCGCGGATGGCGCGAGAAAAGGCGGCAGCGGTGCCCGGCGGTGACAGCTTTGTTCTAGCTGGCGATACTGTGGTGGCGCTTGGCCGCCGGATCCTGCCCAAGGCTGAGGACGAGGCCACCGCGCGCCAGTGCCTGAAACTGTTGTCCGGGCGGCGCCACCGGGTGTTGTCAGCGATCGCACTCAAAGCCCCCGACGGAACCTTGCGCGAGCGCCTGTCCGAAACAATTGTCCGCTTCAAAGTGCTCTCGGCGGCCGAAATCGACGCCTATATTGCGGGCGGCGAATGGCACGGCAAAGCTGGCGGTTACGCCATCCAGGGCAGCGCCGAGGGATTGATCGCGTGGATTTCGGGCAGCCATTCAGGCGTGATGGGGCTTCCTCTGTTTGAAACGCGATCATTGCTCAAGGCAGCGGGCTTTTCCCTTGGCTGAGTGGCTGGTCGAGGCTGGCATCGGCGAAGAGCGCGCGCTGCTGACTGACGGGCACAGCGCGTTTGCTGCGCAATTGCACTGGCCGGGCAAACTGAGCGCCGGACAAGTCGAGGATGCAGTGCTGATCGCCCGCATCAGCGGAGCGCGGCGCGGCACTGCCCGCTTTGCCAGCGGCGAGGAAGCGCTGGTCGATGGCTTGCCCAAGGACGCCAGCGAAGGTGCGGCACTGCGGCTGAAGGTCACGCGCGGCGCGATTGCCGAAAGCGGCCGGTTGAAGCGCGCCAAGGCTCGCCCAACCGAGGAGGAGCCCGCCGCCGCCCCCAGCCTCGCCAATGCGCTCGGCGCGCGTGTTGTGCGCCAGTTTGCGCCGGGCCTGTGGGAAGAGGTGTTTGCGCAGGCGTGGAGCGGCACGGCCGACTTTGCGGGCGGATCGCTGACCATTACTCCGACCCCGGCGATGACGCTGATCGATCTGGACGGCACCCTGGCGCCGCGCGAACTGTCGCTGGCGGCGGTGGTCCCGCTGGCCGAAACGCTTGCGCGGGTCGATCTAGCTGGATCGATCGGGATCGACTTTCCCACGCTGTCCGACAAGGCCGACCGCAAAGCAGTTGATGCCGCGCTGGCCGCCGCGCTGGCTCGCTGGCCGCACGAAAGCACCGCGATGAACGGCTTCGGCTTCGTGCAACTTGTAGCGCGGCTGGAACGACCTTCCTTGCTGCACCGGTTCGCCAGCGACCGCAGCGGCGGCGGCGCTCGGCTGCTGCTGCGCCAGGCCGAGCGGGTGGCAGAGCCCGGCAAGCTGCTGCTGACCGCGCACCCCGCCGTCATCCGCGCACTGTTGCCAGAGTGGCGCGAAGACCTCGCCCGCCGCGCCGGCCGTCCGGTCCAACTCGCTGAGGACGCCGGTCTTGCACTCTCCGCCGGTTTCGCGCAGGCGGTGCCGCTATGACCCGCAAATGCCCGATCTGCAGCAAACCGCGCAGCGAAGAGTTCACTCCGTTCTGCTCGGCCCGGTGCAAGGATCGCGATCTGGTGCGCTGGCTGGCCGATGGCTATGCCCTGCCCGGTCCGGCGGCGGCAATTCCTGATGAAGACGAGGCATAAGCCTATTGCCAAGCGGGTGGCTCTTCGCCATAGGCGCGCTTCCAGCCGCCCGGCGGACCTTTTCAAGGACCGTTAGAGCAGCAGGGCCCGGATAGCTCAGCTGGTAGAGCAGCGGATTGAAAATCCGCGTGTCGGTGGTTCGAATCCGCCTCCGGGCACCAGTTTTTCGGACCAAGAAACAGTCCGGGGGACTGTTACCCGAAAAACTCCCGAGCGATAGCGAGGGGCACTCTCACCATTCACGCGCTACCGGTTCCGGCTTAAGCTGGGTCCGGGGAACATTTTCCTGAAAAACTCCCGAGCGATAGCGACGGGGCAGTCCCTCAACACTCGATCCCGGTTCAGGTCAGCCTTTGACCTCGCTCCACGCCGTCAGCGCGCGCACCCGGGCTTCGGTGTGGCTGATCAGCTTGGCCGGATAGCCCCTGACCGGCAGCGCGGGATCGTGGATTTCGGCATCGGACAGCTGCGCCAGTTCTGGCACCCATTCGCGGATGTAGCTGGCGGCATCGAACTTGGGCGATTGGCTGAGCGGCGCCATGATCCGAACGAACATCTGCGCGTCGACCCCGCTGCCCGCGCTCCATTGCCAGTTGACCGCGTTGGAACCGTAATCGGCATCGACCAGCGTGTCCCAGAACCATTGCTCGCCGCGCCGCCAGTCGATCAGCAGGTGCTTGATCAGGAACGACGCGGCGATCATCCGCACGCGGTTGTGCATCCAGCCGGTGGCCCACAATTGCCGCATCCCGGCATCGACGATCGGATAACCGGTGCGGCCTTGTTGCCACGCCGCCAGATCAGCCTCCGCCGCCGCGCCGTTGCGCCAGGCCAGCGCATCATACTGCGGCTTGGCGTTCTTCGCGCCATAATCAGGCAATTGCAAAATTACGTTCTGCGCGTAATCGCGCCAGCCCAGCTCGCCCAGAAAGGTGCCGACCGATCCGCCCGCCCCGGCCACCCGGTGCCATACGGCGGCGGGGGAAACCTCGCCAAAATGCAGGTGCGGAGACAGCCGTGAGGTGCCTTCGCGGCTGGGCAGATTCCGCTCGTCTGCGTAACGCTTGGCGTGATCGGCAAAGTCTTCCAGCCGCTCAAGCGCACCCGCTTCGCCGGGGGTCCATTCGCTACGAAAGCCGCCAGCCCAATCGGGTTTGCTCGGCAGCAGGTTCCAGTCGGCCAACTGGTCAGAGGTCGGCCACTGGGCTGGCGCTGGGATCGCTGCTGGCACCGCCAAGGGTTGCGGTGGCGGCAGCAGCTCATGCTGCAAGGCGCGCCAGAACGGAGTGAAGATCTTGAACGGGGTGCCCGATCCGGTCAGCACCGACCCGGCGGGAGCGAGGTAATTGCCGTGGTGCAGTTGCAGCGTCAGCGCCTTGCCCACCGCGCGTTCGGCATTGCGCCACCATGGCTCGTAGTGGTGCAGCGCGTGAACTTGGCGCGCGCCGGTCTCAGCCGCGAGCTGCACCAGCACCATGTCGCTCCTCCCCCGCCGCAGGATTAGGCGTGAACCCTTGGCCTCGAGTGCCGCTGCCAGACTGACGAGCGAATGGTGCAGCCACCACCGGCTCGCTCCGCCCATCCGGCGGTGCTGCGGGGTCTCATCATCGAGCACGTAGACCGGCACCACGGGCCCGGCGGCGCAGGCGGCGATCAGCGCGGCCTGATCGGTCAGCCGCAGATCGCGGCGCAGCCACAGCAATACAGGTTCACTCATTATGCTTCGCGCGCTCCGGCCGGGATGTTGCAGACCAGCGTGGCCACTGCCGCCCCGATACACAGCTGCCACGGGAACGCCAGCTTGCCGAGCCAGACCGGCAGGCCCAGCGCGGCGGCGATATAGGGCTGGCAGCAGGCCACGGTGGCAAAGCCGGCGATCAGCGCCGCGATCACCGAATTGGTATTCCCGCGCCGCGAAAACAGCGCGGTGAAGTAGACCCCGAGCAGTCCGGCATAGGCGAAGACCATCACCTGCAAAGCAAATTCCAGCAGCGGCTTGTCACTGCTGCGCTGCCAATAAAAGCTGAGCACCGCCATGCCAAACATCGCGAGGCCGGCGAGCGCCATGCCCCAGCGCCCGGCCAGCACGAAATGCCGCTCGCCCGCGCCGCCGCGCCGGTCTTTCCATGGGCGATAGAAATCCTGCACCATTACACTGCTCATCGCGTTGAGCGCCGAATTCGTGGTCGCGATCGCTGCGGCGAACACCCCGGCGGTCACCAGCCCGCGCAGCCCCGGCGGCAGCTGGGTGAGGATGTAATGCATGAAGGTGCTGATCTTCTGCCCCTCAAACGTAGTGCCCAACGTCAGCGCCTGCCCGCCCATCAGTTCGGGACGCTGATAGACCACATGGAGCAGCAGTCCGATGGTCACGAACATGAACACCACCGGCACGGTCGCCACCAGCGAGAGGATCAGCCCGCGCACGCCGGTCTTCGCATCCTTGGAGGCGAGCAACCGCTGGGTGACATCCTGATCGGTTCCGGTCGAGGCGACATAGAGCAGCGAGACGCCGAAGATCACCGCGGGCATGGCAAAAGGCTTGGCTGGATCAAGCGACCAGTCGAACAGCCGCAGTTTGTCCACTCCGCCTGGACTGTGCGCGAGCCCCTCGATAATCGCCCCTGCAGGGGCCGGAATACTCGTCCACAGCCAGACCAGCACGGCCAGTGCAGCACCGAGATAGACTGCGAACTGGAGCAGGTCGTTGAGGATCACCGAGCGCAAGCCGCCCGCAAAGGTGAAGGCGAACGCGGCCACCATCACCAAGGCAGCGGCGATCACGATCCCGCCCGCATCGACGCTGGCGAACATCACCATCGCCACCGCAATCGCCGCGAGATAGACCCGCGCGCCGCCTGCAAACACTCGGCCGATCAGGAACATCGCCCCGGCCGCGCGCATCGCCCGCTTGGAAAACCGCACTTCGAGCAGTTCATAAACCGTCGTCGCCTGGATCGCGTAGAAGCGCGGGATCAGGAACCTGGCCACGAACAGCGCGCCGATCAGCCCGCCGATGTTTCCTGCCAGATAGGTGTAGTCATTGCGGAAGCCATAGTCGGGCCCGCCCAGAAAAGTTGCGGCGCTTTGCGTGGCTGACAATACCGAGATCGCCGCCATCCACGCCGGGATCTGGCCGCCCGCCAGAAAGTACTCGCGCGTGTTCTCGGCCCGGCGCGGGCGGAACAACCAGCCGCCGGCGAACAACAGCACGGTGTAGGCAGCGATCACCAGCCAATCGAGCGGGGCAAAAACAGAATTCATGCGTGACCGGGTGACAAGTTTTCACCGGGCTTGCAACATTTGCGCATTTGCGGCGTTGTTAGGCATGGATAGCCCCAGCTCATACCTGCGCCCCAGCGAGACCCTGACCCTGCCCGCGCGCGGTTGGCGGACTACACCGCAGCACGCACTGATCGCGGCTGCGCTGTGCTGGCTAGGCTTTGCCGTGATCGCGATGCTGGTGCTGACCGACCGGCTAGGCACCTTTGACGCTGCCGGACTGCGCTATTTCCGCACGGGTGCAAACCTCCGCTCGGTCGGCTCACCCGCCTTGCTTGAGGCGGTGCGCGACTGGACTATGCTGGGTGGGGCGCTGGTGCTCAACCTGGTCGGACTGATTGCAGTCGCCGCGTTGCTACGGGTCAGGTTGCGGCGCAAGGCGAGCTTGCTGGCTGCCACGATGCTGAGCGGCTGGGCGGTCAACACACTGCTTAAGGCCATGTTCGCTCGGCCTCGCCCAACATTGGTACCCCATCTGACTGAATTTGGCGGGCTTAGCTTTCCCAGCGGGCACAGTTTCAATTCAGCGGCGGTCTACCTGAGTATAGCGCTGGTCTTGGCCTCGCTCAGCCCGCAGCGCTGGGTGCGGTGGAGCATGATCGCCGGAGCTGCGCTGATCTCCGCGCTGGTCGCGCTCAGCCGGGTGTGGCTGGGGGTGCATTACCCCAGCGATGCACTGGCCGGATGGCTGGGCGGCACGGCCTGGGCCCTGACCGCCTCAGCCCTGCTTTACCGCCCGGATCGCAACCTGGCTCAGGCTGCCGCGCCAGCGCTCGAAGCGCTCACGCCGGAGGAGTAGGGCGACGGGTCAGACGTTTGAAAGCGGGCCCTGGTCTTCGGCGCTGACCGTCCAGGTCTGCCCCTTCGCCAGCAGCTTGGCGAGATCCGTACTCTTGCCTTCGCGCGATTTGGCGTCCTGGCCCAGCACGGCGTCTTCGTAAGTCGGGCGCGGATCGTCGTAGAGCACGCCCAGCGCCATCGGGAACGGACCGAATGGCATTTCGACCAGCATGTGGGCAATCGAGCGGTTCGTGATATCGTGGACGATCACCCCGGCTGACTGCCAATCACCGTCGACCACATCGACGACCTTGAGGGTCAGCTTCTCGACATCGAGCGCAATGCCCTGCGTGCCTTTGGCAAAGACCATCGGCTCACCATTCTTCAACCACAGCTGGCGATCTTCGGCGCCCTTTGGGGCGGCGAAATCGTCAAACACGTCCTTGTTGTAGACGATGCAGTTCTGGAAAATTTCGATGAAGGCCGCGCCCTTGTGCGCATGCGCCGCTTTCAGCACTTCGGGCAGGTTCTTGGATACGTCAAATCCGCGCGCGATGAACCGCGCGCCTGCGCCCAGCGCAAAGGCGCAAGGGCTGGCCGGGCGATCGACCGAGCCCAGCGGCGTGGTCGGGCTGGTGGTGCCCTGGCGGCTGGTGGGGGAATATTGTCCCTTGGTCAGCCCGTAGATCTCGTTGTTGAACAGCAGCACCTGGCAATTGAGGTTGCGGCGCAGCAGGTGCATCGTGTGGTTGCCGCCGATTGACAGCCCATCGCCGTCACCGGTGACGATCCACACATCGAGCTCCGGATTGGCGAGCTTGATCCCGGTTGCGAACGCAGGCGCGCGGCCGTGGATCGTGTGGAAGCCGAAGCTTTCGATGTAATACGGAAACCGGCTCGAACAGCCGATCCCGCTGACGAAAACGGTTTTGGCGGGATCCGCGCCCAATTCAGGCAATGTCCGCTGCACCGCTTTTAGGATCGCATAGTCGCCGCAGCCGGGGCACCAGCGGACCTCCTGATCGGACTCCCAGTCCTTGAGCGTGGTCGGCACGGGGATGGTGGTCATTTCGTTCATGGGTTGGCACTCTCGATGCTCGGCAGTTGCTGCTCGTTGGGCGGCACTTCATCGCCGCCAGCATTACCCGGTGCGCCGTCGAAATAGGTCGCAATCGCGGCTTCGATCTCGGCGATCGCGAACGGTTGCCCGCTGGTTTTGCTAAGCGGCTGGGCGTCGACCAGGAATTGGTCGCGCAGCACGGTTTTGAACTGGCCGGTGTTCATTTCTGGGACGAGGATCTTGTCATAGCCGCGCAGCAGATCGCCCAGATTGGCCGGCAGCGGCCAGACGTGGCGGACGTGGATGTGGCTGACGTCCAGCCCCTTGGCGCGCGACCGGCGGACTGCCTGGTGGAGCGGGCCGAAGGTGCTGCCCCAGCCGACTACCGCGAGCTTGCCGCTGGTACTGCCCAGCGCCACGGTCTGCGCCGGAATCGAGTTGGCCACGCCGTCGATCTTGGCCTTGCGCGCATCGGTCATGGTCTGGTGCGCGCCGGGGCTGTAATCGAGGTTGCCGGTGCCGGGGTTCTTCTCGATCCCGCCGATCCGGTGCGTCAGCCCCGGGGTGCCCGGCTTGATCCACGGCCGCGCGCCTTTGTCGTCGCGGGCATAGGGCAGCAAGGTGCCATCCGGACCATTTCGCTCGGTCAGGAAGGTGACCGGGAACGGCGCGTAGCTCGCGGGGTCTGGCACCAGCCACGGCTCGGCCGCATTGGCGATATAGCCGTCGGTCAGCAGGATCACCGGGGTCATGTACTGCGTCGCGATGCGGCAAGCCTCGATCGCGCAATCGAACGCATCGCCGGGGCTGCAAGCGGCGACCACCGGGATCGGGGTGTCGCCGTTGCGGCCGTAGATCGCCTGATAAAGGTCGCTCTGCTCGGTTTTGGTCGGCAGGCCCGTCGAAGGCCCGCCGCGCTGCGAATTGACGATCACCAGCGGCAGCTCGGTCATCACCGCCAGGCCCATTGCCTCGGTCTTGAGCGCGATGCCGGGGCCGGAACTGGAGGTAACCCCCAGCTTGCCGGCATAGCTTGCGCCGATGGCAGCGGCGATGGCTGCAATCTCATCCTCAGCCTGGAAAGTAGTGACGCCGAATTCTTTCAGCCGCACCAACGAGTGCAGGATCGAGCTGGCCGGCGTGATCGGATAGCCGCCGAAGAACATCTCCAGCCCCGCCAGCTGCGCGCCTGCGACCAGCCCCAGCGCCACCGATTCGGCGCCAGTGATCGTGCGGTACAGCCCCGGCTTGCTTTCAACCGGGCCGAGGTGCTGCTGGTGGATTTGTCCGCCCAGCTCAGCCGTCTCGCCGTAAGCATGGCCGGCGTTAAGCGCGGCGATGTTGGCATCGGCCAGCACCGGGTTCTTGGCAAATTTACCCTTGAGCCAATCGATCAGCGGTTCGCGGTCGCGGTCGAACATCCACAGCGCCAGGCCCAGCGTCCACATGTTCTTGCAGCGCAGCGCGTCCTTGTTGCCAAGCCCGAACTGCTTGACCGCCTCAACCGTCAGCGCGCTGATATCAAAGGCCAGCACTTGCCACTTGGCCAGGCTGCCATCGTCAATCGGGCTGACTTCGTACTTCGCCTTCTCAAGGTTGCGCTTGGTGAACTCGCCGGTGTCAGCAATGATCAACCCGCCGGGTTTGAGCGCATCGACATTGGTCTTGAGCGCCGCCGGATTCATCGCCACCAGCACATCGGGCGCGTCGCCGGCGGTTTCAATCGCGGTCGAGCCGAAGTTGATCTGGAACGCCGAGACGCCGAACAGCGTGCCCTGCGGCGCGCGGATTTCGGCGGGGAAATCGGGGAAAGTGGCAAAGTCATTGCCCGACAGCGCGCTCGACAGGGTGAACTGGCCGCCGGTCAGCTGCATGCCATCACCGGAGTCTCCGGCGAAGCGCACAACGACGGCTTCTGGGCTGTTACGGGTAGATGCTTCGGGTTCGGCTAACTGGCTGGCCATCGATCTTCCTTGCGCGGGCGGAGCGTCGCTCTCGGCTTGCTGCGCCGCCCTTGTCCCCTCACATTATGCAGCGCAATGAAGAAAATCTCCTGCACCGCAAATCGTAGATCGACAAGAGAAGCGCCAAGGCGGCTAGTCAAGTGGCAATCGGCGTTTTAACCTGCCGATTAAACCAGCGTGAGAGAGGAATCACCGATGACCGACAGCCAGCCCTATGTGCGCCCCGATGTGGCAGGATTTCTGGGCTTCCTCAACTCTGTCGAAGGCCCCAAAATGCATGAGCTGCCCGCCGCCGAAGCGCGGCTGGCCTATCTGGCGATGGTCCCGGTGGCCGAGGCTGACCCCGTTGAACTGGCCGTGATCAAGGACCTGACCTGCCCCGGCCCGGCCGGCGACATCCCGATCCGATTCTACGATACCCGCGAAAGCCGCGCGGCCGGGCCGATGATCGTGTTCTTCCACGGCGGCGGGTTTGTGATCGGCGATCTGGATACGCACCACGCGCTGTGCACCGAAATCGCTGCTGAAATGGACCTGCCGGTGGTTGCGGTGCATTACCGCCTCGCCCCCGAAGCCCCGTTCCCCGCCGCACCCGATGATTGCGAAGCGGTGGCGCGCTGGCTGGCGGAAAGCCCCGCAGCTATTGGCCGGACAGTGACCGGACTGATCCCGATTGGTGACAGCGCTGGCGGCAATCTGACGATCGTGGTGACCAATGCCTTGCGCGAAAAAGCGGCCAAAGTGCCGGTGATCATGCAAGTCCCGATCTATCCCGCCACCGACGAGTCCACTGACGGGTCAATGGCGCAATTTGCCGAAGGGCATCTGCTGACCCGCGACACGATGGACTGGTTCATGAGCAGCTACGGATCGGAAGCCGGCCACCCGCGCGCCTATCCGCTGCATAGTCCGGTAGTAGGCACCCCGCCGACGGTACTGGTCACCGCCGGGCTCGATCCGCTGCGCGATCAGGGGCGGCGTTATGGCGCGGCGCTGATCCTCGCCGGGGTGGACGTCGATTATCATGAGATGCGCGGATCGATCCACGGCTTCGTCAATCTGCGCAAGGCAGTGCCCAGCACCCAGTTTGATACACACGCCATTTTTGCCGCAATGAAGTTGATGTTGTCGCGGCTTTAAGCCAAAGGCGCGGCTATGAGTGATGACTTTGCACACCTTCCCTACCGTCCCTGCGTCGGCGTTATGCTGGTCAATTCGTCTGGCCTGACCTTCGTCGGCAAGCGCATCGATACGCGCGGTCAGCCGGCCGAGGGCGGCGATTTCTGGCAAATGCCGCAAGGCGGGATTGATGAAGGCGAGGAGCTTCACGCCGCCGCGCTGCGCGAGCTGTGGGAAGAGACCGGGGTTGAGGCCGAGCATGTCACGCTGATCGCGCAGACCCGCGAAGAGCTGCTCTATGACCTGCCCGACGAGCTGCTGGGCAAGCTGTGGAAGGGGCAATATCGCGGCCAGCGCCAGCACTGGGTGCTCGCGCGGTTCGCGGGCGAAGATAACCAGATCCGGCTCGACGCGCACGATCCGGCGGAATTCAACGAATGGAAATGGGTCGAACCGGCGCTGCTGCCAGACCTGATAGTTCCGTTCAAAAAGCGCGTTTACCGCGCTGTTCTGGAAGAGTTTCGTGAACTGATCTGAGCAGCCCGCCTAACTGCAGCTCAGTTCGGCGCAACCTCTGGCTTGGTTTCGACCTGCGCCGCCGTCACCACTTGCGGAGCCGGGCCGCGCGCAATCGCCGCGCTCAATTCACGTGCCGGGCCGCAAGTGGCATTGCCGCACAGCTGCACCAGCCGGTCCAGGTTTTGCTTGGCCTTGCCGGTCGCGCCCTTCTCTACCAAGGCCGCGCCTTCGCCGCTGATCGCGTACTGGTTGTTGGGATCCAGCTTCAGCGCCTCGCGGTAATAGTGCAGCGCCTTGCCCTGCATGCCCTGCTTGCGGGCGGCTTCGGCCAGGTTGAGATAGATCGCGACATGGCCCGGCTGGATTGCCAGCGCGGCTTCAAAATCGGCCACCGCATCATCCAGATTGCCGGACGAAAGCGCAGTGCGGCCAGCCTGCACCAGCGCGGCGGCACGCGGATCGAGCGGCACCGGCGGGGCGCTGTTGCCCGTGCTGGCGGAGGCCGCAAGGACCAAGGCCAGCGCAAAGGCGGCGGGGGAATAGCGCATGATCTGCTCCTTGAGCGTTAGCATTTGCGGCATTGTTATCATGGCGCAATGAATTGGGCGACGAAAAATCCGTCAGTGCCGTCGCGCGCCGGTTCGAGCCGCAG
>JANNYT010000122.1:0-2412 GCA_031410255.1 Novosphingobium sp.
TACCGCCGCGCGGCCAAGGCGGCCGAGCTGCAATCGCTGCGCTATCAGGTCAATCCGCACTTCCTGTTCAACACGCTCAATTCGCTATCGGCACTGGTGATGACGGGCAAGGACGTGGCCGCGGAAAAGATGATCCAGACACTGTCGGCATTCTATCGCCGCAGTCTGGCCGAAGATCCCACCGGGATTATCTCGCTCGACGCCGAACTGGCCTTGCAGCGGGCCTACCTGGAAATCGAAGCCGTGCGTTTCCCTGAGCGGCTGCGGACCAATTTTGCGATACCCGCCGCGCTGGAACAGGCTAGCGTGCCCGGAATGATCCTCCAGCCGCTGGTCGAAAACTCGGTGCGCTATGCAGTCGCGCTGACCGCGTCGCCAGTCACCGTGACGATTGCGGCGCGCGAAGAGCATGGCGTTCTGGTGCTGGAAGTCAGCAACGATGGCCCCGGCGCTCCGGCCGGCGCGAATAGCGGGTTCGGGATTGGCCTCGCCAATGTTCGTGACCGGCTGGCCGCGCGCTATGGCGACAGTGCCAGCCTGACCTCTGGCCCAGCGCCCGCGGGCGGCTGGCTGTCGGCGATCCGCTTGCCGCTTGATCACAATGGCTGAAACTGGCCCGGCTCAACCGCTCACGACACTGATCGTCGATGACGAGCCGCTGGCGGTCGAGCGGATGGAGCTGGTCTGCGGCGGGATTGCCGGACTGCGCGTAATCGGCACCGCTTGCGACGGCGCGGCGGCACTGGCAGCAATCGAACAACTGGCGCCCGAATTGGTCTTGCTCGACATGACGATGCCCGAGCTCGACGGTCTGGCGGTCGCCCGCGCGCTGACCCGGCGTGATGACGCACCAGCGGTCATCTTTGTCACCGCGCATGACAATTTCGCGGTCGAGGCGTTCGATCTCGAAGCGGTCGACTATGTCCTCAAACCGGTCACGCCTGAGCGGCTCGAGCGCGCGGTCGCCCGGGCGATTGCCCGGCGCTCGGTGCGCGCGCGGGGCGAGCCTGAGTGGCTCAGCGAGTTCTGGGTGCCCTACCGCAGCGAGCTGCTGCGCATCGCCGCCGCCGATGTTGACCGGATCGACGCCGAGCGTGATTACGTCCGCCTCCACGTCAGCCAGCGCGATGGCGTCAGCCGCAGCTATCTGTTACTGCAGACCGTGTCCGGGCTGGAGGCGCGGCTCGATCCAGAACGCTTCATTCGCCTGCACCGCTCGACCATTCTGCGCCGCGACCGGATTACCGGGCTGCGGCATGACGGGCTGGGGGTATGGTCGGCCGAGCTTAACGATGGCAGCCAGGTCCGGATCGGGCGGACTTATCTGGGCAAGGCCAAGGCCATGGCGGGGCGCTAAGCCAGGAAGCGCTTGTCTAATCCAGCGTGCGGCGTATTCCGGGGCTATCGCCTCCTGGAGCCAACAGAATGATGATCGCGCAGCAACCCATCGCCTCCCCGTTCGGCTACCGTTCGACCGCGTTGGAGGTCATCGCCGGGATCGATTTGGCGGGCCAGACGGCATTGGTCACTGGGGGCTATTCGGGCCTTGGCACGGAAGTTGTCCGGGCATTGGCCGGGGCGGGTGCGGACGTGATCGTTGGAGCGCGTCGCCCCGATGCGGCGGCGACCGATTTGGCCGGGGTAAGCGGCAAGATCACGATTCTGCCCCTCGACCTGGCGGAGCCCGCCGCAATCGATGCCTTTGCGCTGGCTGTTGCCGGGGTGACCGACCGCCTCCAGATCCAGATCAATAATGCCGCGGTGATGGCCAATCCACTGGCCCGCGATGCGCGCGGCTATGAAAGCCAGTTTGCCACCAACCACTTGGGGCACTTTCAGCTGACCGCGCGGCTGTGGCCGCTGCTGCTCAAGGCTGGCGCGGCGCGGGTCGTGTCGGTATCCTCGATTGGCCATCGGATCGGTGGGCTGGACCTGGCTGATCTGAATTTTGAGCGGCGCGCTTATGATAAGTGGCAAGCATATGGACAGGCCAAATCGGCCAATGCGCTGTTTGCGCTCGAGCTGGACCGGCTGGGTGCGGGCTCGGGCGTGCGCGCCTTTGCAGTGCATCCGGGCGGGATAATAACCCCGCTCCAGCGCCACCTGACCACCGCAGAGCAAGTCGCAATGGGCTGGATCGACGCGGATGGAAACGTCCACGAGCGGTTCAAATCGACGCAAGAAGGCGCGGCAACCAGCATCTGGTGTGCAGTCTCTCCGTTGCTTGAGGGCGAAGGCGGGGTTTACTGCGAGGATTGCAATATCGCGGCACTGGCCGATGACAGTGCTCCGCGCACCGGCGGCGCTTCTGCCCACATCCGTGACGAAGCGCTGGCCAAGGCGCTGTGGAACAAGTCCGAAGAGATGACCGGAGTGATGTTCCGGCCCTGACCGGGCGGCGGTTGGCCAGCT
>JANNYT010000123.1:0-2162 GCA_031410255.1 Novosphingobium sp.
CCCGCAGCCCGATCGTCTTGTCGATGCCGATCAGCAGCAGCGCTGAAACGCCGCCCGACCAGAGCAACGTGGTGCCAATGGCCCACAGCTGGCTCTTCATCTGGGCGAAGGTATCGAACGCACCCGGAACCGCCGGGAAGACAGTGTAATCGAACCAGCCCTGGCCGCCGAGCGCCGGATTGGCGACGATCCCGGTGGCGAGCGCGCCGGTGATCCCGCCGATGCAGTGGATCCCGAAGACGTCGAGCGTGTCGTCATACTTGAACTTGTTCTTCACCGTGCTGACGAAGAAGAAGCACAGTGGCGAGACGATCAGGCCCAGCACGATCGAGCTCATTGGCGAGCCGAAGCCCGAAGCCGGAGTGATCGCGACGAGCCCGGCGACAGCGCCCGATGCAGCACCCAGCATCGAAGGCTTCTTGTGGACGATCTGTTCGACCACGGCCCAGCTGAGTGCCGCAGCGCAAGTTGCCAGCATCGTGTTGACGAAGGCCACTGCAGCCACGCCATTGGCTTCAAGGTTGGACCCGGCGTTGAACCCGAACCAGCCCACCCAGAGCAGCGAGGCGCCGATCATGGTCATGGTCAGCGAGTGCGGCGGGGTGTTTTCCTTGCCGTAGCCAAGCCGCTTGCCGAGCACGAGGCAACCAACCAGGCCAGCAATACCGGCGTTGATGTGGACCACGGTGCCGCCCGCAAAATCGAGCGCGCCCTTGCCGAACAGGAAGCCGGCGTCGCTTGTGGCATCAGACAGGAAGTCTGGGCCAGCCCAGTACCAGACCATGTGCGCGACCGGGTAATAGACCAGCAGCGACCACAGCACCGTGAACAGCATCAGCGGCCAGAATTTCACCCGTTCCGCGAACGAGCCGATGAACAGCGCCGGGGTGATCATGGCGAAGGTCATCTGGAACACGAAGTAGGAGAGCTCGGGAATATAGACGTTGTTCGAGAAGGTTGCGGCGTAGGACCCGCTGGTCACTCCCGACATGAACGCCTTGGAAAAGCCGCCGATCAGCGAGTAGCCGCCGAAGATGCCGCCAACCGGAGCGCCACTGGTAAAGGCCAGCGAATAGCCGACCACCGCCCACATGATCCCGGTGATCGAGACGATCATGAACACCTGCATCAGCACGCTGAGCATGTTCTTGGTCCGCACCAATCCGCCGTAAAACAGCGCGAGGCCCGGCACGCTCATCATCAGTACCAGGACCGATGAAATGAGCATCCAGGTGGTGTCACCCTTGTTGACCATGGTGGCCATCTGTTCAACCGTCGGGGCCTTGATCGGTCCGGCGGCTGCGTCTTGAGCGAAAGCGGCGGTAGCAGTGGCGAGCGATGCGCCCAACATGCCAAGGCCGCCAAAAATCTTGCGGTTCATTGTAAGGTTCCCTCCTGTCACGCGCCCGGTCAGAGCGCGGTATCGCCGGTTTCGCCGGTGCGGATGCGGGTGGCCGAGGCCAGATCGAGCACAAAAATCTTGCCATCCCCGATCGCCGATGTGCTGGCGACTTGCTGGATCGTTTCGACCACTTGCGGCGCCAGCGCATCGCTGACGGCGAGTTCGATCTTCACTTTGGGCAGCATGTTGGTGGAATATTCCGCCCCGCGATAAATCTCGGTCTGCCCTTTTTGCCGCCCAAATCCCTTCACCTCGGTCACGGTCATTCCCGCGACGCCGAGCGCGCTGAGGGCATCACGCACCTCGTCGAGCTTGAACGGTTTGATGATGGCCACGATAAACTTCATGCCCGTCCCCCTGATTGCCAATAGCTTCGGCACATGCCGACTTCGCTAGTGCAGCAAGCACCGTGCCAATCAGAAACTTTCGCGGTTTATCAATGGATCTGGCGCAATGAACCGAGCTGCGCAGGACGCGTCACGCTCGATTCTTGCGCAATTGCCTAAATTTTGGGCAGCTCGAGTCGAGCCCAGACCGGCAGATGGTCGGACGCCAGGGCCGCCAGCGGCGAGTGGTGGACGCCAGCGTCAACGCAGGTCCAGTCGTCCGAAATCACCACCCGGTCGAGCTGCGCGACCGGTCGGCGCGCGGGAAAACTGCGCCCCGGGGCGAGCGTGCGCCACGGGCTGTGGACCTCGTGCAGCGAGCCGCCGCGGCGCGACCATTCGTTGAAATCGCCCATCAGCACCGACGGGCAATG
>JANNYT010000124.1:0-6358 GCA_031410255.1 Novosphingobium sp.
CCAGTTCCATCAGGCGGCTGACCAGCCTGGACAGGCGCACCGCATCGCCTTCCATGTTGGACAGGAATTTGCTGCGCTGGGCCTTGGTCATGCCGGGGCCGTGGTCTTGCAATAGCTCGATCCCGCCGCGAATGCCCGCCAAGGGCGTTTTGAATTCGTGGCTGAGGCTGGCGGCAAAATCGCGCAAGTAGCGGCTGCGGCGCGCAATGGCCTCGGCCATCACCGCAAAGTCGGCGTTGAGGAAGCGGATCTCGCGCACTTCGAGCGTCGGCGCGCGCAGGCTCGCAGGACGCCCTTGCGCGAGCGCGCGGGCGGCGGCGGAGAGCCGCTCGACCGGGACGACGATGGCGCGGGCGAGAATGGCGGCGATCAGCAGCAGCAGCGCGAAGATCACCGCCACGCCCAGCGCGATCTTGCCCCAATCCTCCCACATTCCGCGAAACAGCGCGCTGGGCGAGCGCGAGACGAGGATCACGCCCACGACTTGCCCGCCGACGGTGATCGCGCGGGCGTGGTGGAGCCGGATCGTGGTCGCGCGGCTGAGCCAGCTGACCAGCCAGCCGCGATTGTAGCTGGCGTTGGAGCGCAGCACAGTCTGCGATCCGCCCGCCAAGGCCGCGCGCACCTCGGGCAGCGCGCCCAGCGATAGCCCGATCTGCCCGCCGCTGACCATGGTCCCGTCCCGGTCCAGCAGCACGATCGCGGCGAGCGTGGCGGCCTTGGTCTCGGCAATCGCGGGCGCGATCCGCCGCGCGGCCTCCAGCGCGGCGGGCTCGGGCGGGGCCATGGCGGGCTGGGCCGGGGGCCGGTCAGGCAGCACTTCGGTGGTGCGCAGGTCGATCCCGGTGGTGATCGCGGCGGCATAGGGATCGAGCCGGCTGGCTTCGCGCACCAATGGCTGTTCGTCGGCTGGCGGCGCAGCGGCGGGCGGTGCGCCGGGCCACAGCAGCGCGGTGGCGGCGCCCAGCGCGGCGGCCTCGGCGCTGATCTCGGCCTCGGTCCGGCGAACCAGCGCGTTCTCATAAACCCTGAGGCCCAGCGCGGCGATCCCGGGCAGCGCGGCGGCGAACAGCAGCACCGCAAACAGCAACCAGCGCAGCCGCGGCACCGGCCACAGCCGCCGGGCCAGCCCCCGCGCCGAGGCGATCAGTCGCCGGATTTGCTGCTTGCTCCGCTGCACGCGCCGAGCCGGTAGCCGACCCCGGCCTTGGTCTCGACCACGTCATGCCCGCCGCCTTCCGCGAATTTGCGGCGCAGGTTGCGGATGTGGCTGTCGATCGTGCGGTCAGTGATGGCGAACCCCGGCCCGTGGATCTGGTCGATCAGCTGATCGCGGCTGAGGATCCGACCCTGCGCGCCAGCCAGCGCCTTGAGCAAGTTGAACTCGCTGACGGTCAGCGGCACTTCGGCCCCGGCCCAGTGCGCGGTCCAGCCTTCGCTGTCGAGGCTGAGCAGCCCTTTGGTGACGGTGTTGGGGGCGGGCACGGCGGCGGCGCGCGGGGCGGTGCGGCGCAGGATCGCATTGGCGCGGGCGACCACTTCGCGCGGGGAGAACGGCTTGACCACATAGTCGTCGGCGCCCAGCTCGATCCCCAGCACCCGGTCGAACTCCTCATCGCGGCTGGACAGGAACAGGACCGGGACTTCGGACGTTGCGCGCAGCCGGCGGCAGACCTCGAGCCCGTCCATCCGCGGCATGTTGATATCGAGCACCACCAGATCGGGCATGGCCCGCGCGACTTGCGCCAGCGCTTCCTCGCCGTCCCCCGCCTCGCGCACCGCCAGCCCGGCCTTCTCGAACGCGAAGGCCAGCAGTTGGCGGATATGCGGGTCGTCATCGACCACCAGGACGGAGCGGGTCATGGGACTGTTTGGCGCGGTTGCGGTGGCGGCGTCAATCACGCAAATCATAACTGTTGCAGTCCCATCCGGCTGATGAATTGTGAGCAGGCGAAAGCGCTGCAAAGGCCTCGGCCTTGGCCAGACGGCGCGCTGCCAAGCCGCTCCAGCCGCCGTGCCCGATGCGCCATTCAAGGCTTTCAGTGGTTCCGCCTCTGAGCGAATTGATGTTTTTACCAAGTTCGCCCGGCAGTCCGCGCCGATCAAGCTCGATCAACGCGGGCAGCGCCGATGCACCGAGACTGTCCAGATAGCAAAGGTCAAGCATAGCGCCGTCGCCGTCGATCTCGCGAGCATGGCGGACGTTCCAGCTGGCCGACACTGCGCCGAGATCGATGAAGGCCACGCCGGTCAGCAGCACTCCGGCAGCCGCAAGGTTGGCGTTGATCAGCCAGCTGGCGCTCTTGCCCGCCAGCATCCGCCACAGCACCAGCACCAGCCCGACCGCGACCAAAGCCATCCACAGCAGCGCCGACAAGCGCAGGATGGTGAGCGAATAGGCCTCGACATAGTCCCAGGTGCGCAAGGCGGCGCTGGCGACGAGCACGAGGTTCTGCGCGATCCACAGCGTGACCAGCCGCCGCACCAGCGGACTGGTCGCGGTGCTTGAGCCGGGGCGCATGGTGACCAGCACGAACAGCGCGGCGAGCAGCGCGGTGACCACCAGCGGGTAAGCCCCGCGGTGCGCATAGTCGGCCAGCGTGATGCCGTCGGGCAGGCTGGCGAGGTGGCTCAGGTACGCCAGGTCCATCAGGTTCTGAGCTGCGAACAGCGCGTTGAACGCCACCAGCGACAGCGTGACCGAGGCGAGGCTGACGCCGGGCAGCATTAGGTCGCCGGTGCCGCCAAACGTGCCGAACATGCGGCGCGGCGGGCGCGGGCGGAGTACGCCCCAGGTGAGCAGCATCAGCAGCCCCCACAGCATGATCCGCAGCACGGTCAGTGCGTCGATTTCGGGCAGCGACAGCGCGGCGAACAATTGCTCGATCACCGGATTGGCCTGCGCGAACAGCCACACGAACAGCGCCGAGCCAAGCAGTGGCAGGACCAACACCGGCAAGCTGCGGCGCAGCCCGCGCGGCCCGGCGGGGCGGTGGCGGCGGGCGCGGGTCAAGATGGTCAGGTCGATCAGCGGGCCGATCAGCGACTTGAAGGCGTGGACGAACAGCCGCTGGAACCAGCGCCAGCCATCGTCAAACTGCGCGGTGCCGGGCAGCAGCGTGGCAAATCCGATCGCCACCCAGAACAGCGCAAAAGCCAGCGGGCTCGGGTCCCACATTTGCGCACAGGCATAGAGCGCGGCCAGCGCCAGAGCGACCAGCGCGGGCCGGTCTCGGCGCACCGCTGGGCGCGCGAGCAGCAGCGCCGCGACCAGCCCGAGCCCGAAGATCCCTTGCACCCCGGCCCATTGCTGTTGCTGCCAGAACACGAAATCGCCCAGCCCCGCCGCCAGCAGCGCCGCGCCGCCCTTCAGCGCCAGACTGCCGTGCCAGTGTTTCCCCAATGCCCGCATGTGCTGCCCTCCTGTTTTTCAGGTTTGAGCAATGGTCCTGCACCGCGCAAGGCCAACTGTGCAGGCCGTGCGGGCTTGCTGGTCAATTGGTGCAGAGACTGTGCAGGGGGATTATGCTTGCGTGCGGTTCAGCGCGGGGCAATCTGGCGGCTGGCACTGCGCCGCTACACCTTGCCCATTCAGGAATTTCCCATGTCCGACCGCTCTCGTCCGCACTCGCTTTTGTCGCTGGGGCTGCTTTCAGTAGCGCTGCTGGCGACCAGCCCGGCCTTGGCCGCCCCCGATGAGGGCAAGCGCGCCTGCCTGAGCGATGCCAAGCTGCTCTGCCCCAACGAAATGCGCTCATTCAGCCGCAAGAAGGTCCAGGCCTGCCTGATCGCGAAGATCAACCAGACCACGCCGGGCTGCCACGCCACCATGCTCAAGCTCAAGGCCGAGCATGACGCGGCGGTCGCAGTAAAGCGCTAGGCCGCGTTGGCGCGGAGCGCGCGCGCCTCGGCCCCGATCCGCACATAGAGCATCGCCGCGTTAAGCAGCGTGAACAGCGCGGCCAGGCCGATCAGCCCGAAGGTCAGCGGCAGCACCGCCAGCTCGGCCACCACCACGCAGTAATTGGGATGGCTGACCCAGCGGAACGGGCCGCGCTTGACCAAGGGCGCGCTCGGCAGGACGATGATCCGGGTGGTCCAGCGCGGGCCGAGAACGGACAGCACCCAGACCCGCAGCCCTTGCAGCACCGCGAACGCACCAAGCAGCAGCAGGTTGACCGGCCGCCCGCCGACGCTGAGCCACAGCGCCGCGAGCCATGACCCATGCAGCGCGATCATCGCCGGATAATGCGCTGCGCCATATTCGGTCGCCCCTTGCGCCAGCAGCCGCGCGGTATTGCGCCGCGCGATCACCAGCTCGGCCAGTCTTTGCAGGGTGACAAAGGCCATGATCGCATAAGGCAGCACGGGATTGGTCACCGCCAGCATCACGCTGCCTTGCGCAGCGTGACGGTGCTGGCGGTGAAGCCCGGCCCCAGCGCGGTCAGCACCGACACTGGCGGCAGGCCCTCGGCCCGCACCGCATCGAGCACGAACAGCGCGGTCGGGGCCGACATGTTGCCGTGGCCGCGCAAGACTTCGCGCTCGGCAGACAGCGCGCCTTGGCCCAGCGCCAGCGCCTGCTCGATTGCATCGACCACCTTGGCCCCGCCGGGGTGGCAGATGAACCGGTCGATCTGGGCAATGGTCAGATCCTGCGGGCGCAGCATCTCCTCGATCGCGGCGCGCATATTGTCGCGCGCGAAGGCCGGAATCGCTCGGTTGAGCACCACGCCGAGCCCACCCGGCTGGATTTCCCAACCCATGATGTCGAGCGTATCGGGCCAGATCTTCTCGCCCGACCCCGAAATCTGCACGAAGCCTTCGTCGCCCGAGCGGACGACACAGGCCGCCGCGCCATCGCCGAACAGCGCGGTCGAAATGATGTCGGCCTTGCCGATGTTACCGGTCTGGAAGGCGAGGCTGCACAGTTCGACTGTGACGAACAGCACGACCGAGCCGGGGGTGGCGCGCGCCAGCTTGGCGGCAAGACCCAGCCCGCTGACCCCGCCGGCACAGCCGAGGCCGAACACCGGCACGCGGGCGACATCGGTGCGAAAGCCCATCCGGCCCAGCGCGCGCGCCTCTAAGCTGGGGGTGGCGATCCCGGTCGAAGAGACGGTGATGATCGTATCGACCTGATCGGCCGCCAGCCCGGCCTCAGCCAGGGCGCGGGTGGCGGCGGCGATAAACAGCTCCAGTCCGACATCGAGGTAGACCGCAGTGCGTTCGGCAAAAGTGCGCTCGGTGCGGTACCAGTCAACCGGGCAGGCGAGCTGGCGCTGCTGGATCCCGGCATTGGTGAAGACCGAGGTCATCCGGTCAAAATCACGAAAGCTGCTGGCGAGTACGGCGCGCGCCACTTCGACCGCAGCGTCCTGAGAGAGTTCGTGCGGCGGGGTCTGCGTAGCGAGCGAGAGAATAGAAACGGGAACAGTCATACCAGTCCTTTTGGAACCGAACCGGCGTGGAACGAGTCGACGCCGAAACGGTTGAATTGCAAGTCTGTTCCCTTCCTCGCCCTGGACCGGGCCCGGATTTGCGCAGGTTGAAGCTGCCCCGAAAGCTGTTATCGCTTTCTGGACATGAATGATAGCTTGGTTCCCAATGCCCCCGCCCGGATCTGGTTTGCCTTTGCGATCATGTGTCTGGGCATGTTCATGGCGATCCTCGACATCCAGATCGTCACCACCTCATTGCCGGCGATCCGCACAGCGCTGAAAATCGCGCCCGATCAAATGATCTGGATCCAGACCGCCTATCTTACCGCGGAGGTCGTGGCGATCCCGCTGACTGGCTATCTGACCCGGCTGATGGGGATGCGCTGGTTGTTCGTCTCGGCGATCACGGTGTTCACCGCCGCCTCGGCGGCCTGCGCCGCGAGCGATGGCTTTGCACCGCTGATCGCTGCACGGGTGGCGCAGGGGTTTGCTGGTGGAACGCTGATCCCGGCAGTATTCTCGGCGGTTTTTCTGCTGTTTCCGCAGCGGCAACAAGGCTTGGCGACCACGCTCGCCGGAGTCGCTGCGGTGCTCGCGCCGACCGTTGGCCCGGTGGTCGGTGGGTGGATCACCCAGACCTGGTCATGGCACTGGCTGTTCCTGATCAACCTGGTGCCGGGGCTGATCGCCGCGCTTGGCGCGGCGGCGCTGCTGCGCACGGCGGCCGCGATGGAGCGCAGCCACGCGGCGTTCGATGCAGTGGCGCTGCTGGCGCTGGCCATGGCGCTGACCGCGCTCGAACTGGCACTCAAGGATGCGCCTGGGCTGGGTTGGACTGCGCCGCGCGTGCTGGCCGAGCTGGCGCTGATGGCGGCCAGCGCCGTGCTGTTTGCGGTGCGGACGCTGCGCGCGCGGCA
>JANNYT010000125.1:0-2040 GCA_031410255.1 Novosphingobium sp.
GCTTCGAACCGCACTTGCTCGACCGCATCGTAACACGCCCGCGCCACCGCTTCGGCCGGAGCCCCGCGCGTGTGCAGCGCGGCATTATGGTGCCGGACGCGCAAGGCCATCGAGTCCGCCGCGCCGCGCGCCTCGGCCACCGCTTCGCGCGGCAATTGCCGGCCCGGCATCGGCACGCGGAACGATCCGCCGGACTGCGCAGCCGCATCGGCGGTCCACGCCACTTCGATCTCGGGTTCGCGCGCAATCGCACGCGATGATCCGGTGAGCACCGCACGGAACCGATCGAGGGGGGATTCGTCACGCATCGCTTCCGCCTAGCCGCAAGATGGCCGGGGAAACAAGGTCAAGGTGACGAAAGGGCCGGAGGCAGCTTACTTGATACTCTGGCCGGTCTTCGCCCAATCGGCCAGAAAGCCCTCGATGCCCTTGTCGGTCAGCACGTGCTTGACCAGCGCGCGGATCACCGCGGGCGGCGCGGTCATCACGTCGGCGCCGATCCTGGCTGCCTCGTAAACGTGCATCACGTGGCGCACACTGGCGACCAGGATCTGCGTTTCGAAGGCATAGTTGTCGTAAATCAGCCGAATATCGCTGATCAGTTCCATCCCGTCATAGCCGTTGTCATCGTGCCGGCCGACGAACGGCGAGACGAACGTCGCCCCCGCCTTGGCCGCGAGCAGCGCCTGGTTGGCCGAGAAACACAGCGTGACGTTGACCATCGTGCCCTCGCCGGTCAGCGCCTTGCAGGTCTTGAGCCCGTCGAGCGTCAGTGGCACCTTGATGCACTCGTTGCTGGCGATCTTGCGCAAGATTTCAGCCTCGCGCATCATCCCGGCGTGGTCGAGCGCGACCACTTCGGCGCTGACCGGACCATCGACGATTCCGCAGATCTCCTTGGTCACTTCCTTGAAATCGCGGCCCGACTTGGCGATCAGCGAGGGATTGGTGGTGACCCCGTCGAGCAGGCCGGTGGCGGCCAGTTCCTTGATGTCGGCAATCTCAGCAGTATCGGCAAAAAATTTCACGGGGCAGCGCTCCTGAATGCGAGTCTGCTGCCCCTATAGCCCGGCCGCGACGCTGGGGGATAGCCCCTTACAGTACCTTGAGCACGCCGATCAGCAGCGGATCATTGGTGGTTTCGGGATGCGCGCGGATCGCGCTTTCCTCATTGCCAATCTGATACCAGATCGAATTGTCAGCGCGATTGGCGATGGCCTGCGCAGCTGAGCTAAATTCGACCCCGGACAAGGCCTTGAGCGCCTGACCGATCACCGGATCGCTGCTGATCCGCAACGCATCGGTCAGCCCGGGGATCATCGCATTGATCAGCGCCGGGCCCATCGCGCTGCGCAGATATGAAGTTGCCGCAGTGGGCCCGCCGCGCACCAGCCCGATGGCATCCGGTACCGAAATCTTCTTCACGGTTTCATAGACCACCGGCGCGGCGCGCTCAGCGCCCTTTTCGGCGACGATGTTAAGCTGGTGCTGCAAATTGTTCTTGAACACGCTGGAGGTCAGCAGGGCGCTCAGCACCGAGCCGCCGCCGCTGCTGAACAGCGTGGGCAGATCGAACCGCGCCACTTCGCTGTCCCAGAACCCGCCCGGCGCAGTCAGTTTGGCAAAGGCATTGCGCGATGACATGTCGAGCAGGCGGCGAATTGCATCGACCATGCTGAATCCGCCCATCGCGGCGCAGCCGGGCAAGGCCAGCAAGCCCACTGCGGCGGTCCCAGCCAGAAACGTCCGCCGCGCGATTATGCTGTTTTCCAAGCCACTCATATACCCCACTCCTGCAATTAGCGGCTGTCACGCCGCAATGATTGTCGCCATAGAGACGCGGCATGAACCGCGTCCGACTCCTAGTGTTCAATCCCGTGCTGTCGGTGCTGGACTATCGCCTTCCCGCCGGGCTGGGAACCGAATTCGGTTCCCTGGTCATTGCGCCCTTGGGTCCGCGCCAAGTTCTGGGGATCGTTTGGGAAAAAGAACGTTTGGCCGGCGCGGAAGTTCCCGACGCCAAGCTGCGTCCGATCCTGG
>JANNYT010000126.1:0-13450 GCA_031410255.1 Novosphingobium sp.
GTTGCGATGACCCGGGGCGAGGCCGAGGCGGCGTTGCACGACATTTTCTCCGGCCGGTTCGGCAGCGCCGGGGCCGAAGCGGTGATCGAGGAATTCTTGCCAGGCGAAGAGGCGAGTTTCTTTGCGATCACCGACGGGCACACCGTGGTGCCGTTCGGATCGGCGCAGGATCACAAGCGCGTCGGCGAGGGCGATACCGGCCCCAACACCGGCGGGATGGGCGCTTACAGCCCCGCGCCAGTGCTGACCCCGCTGCTGGAAGGCGAAGCGCTCGAGCGGATCATCATGCCGACCGTGCGGGCCATGGCGGCTGAGGACATGCCTTATTCGGGCGTGCTCTATGCCGGGCTGATGCTGACCCCCACCGGCGTCCAGCTAATCGAATACAACGCCCGCTTCGGCGATCCCGAATGCCAGGTGCTGATGCTGCGGCTGGAGAGCGATCTGGGCGAGCTGTTGCTGGCAACTGCCGAAAACCGGCTGGCCGCGATTGATCCCCCCAGGTTCTCCCCCGAAACCGCGCTGACCGTGGTCATGGCTGCGAATGGCTATCCCGGCAAGCCGAGCAGAGGCGGCGCAATTTCCGGACTTGATGCGGCGGAAGCGCAAGGCGCCAAGGTGTTCCACGCCGGTACTGCGCTGCAGGACGGCGCGCTGGTGGCGAACGGCGGCCGGGTGCTCAACGTAACCGCGACAGGAACCAATGTGCGCGCCGCGCAGCAACGAGCCTATGCTGCGGTGGACCAAGTCGAGTTCGCCGACGGGTTCTGCCGCCGTGATATCGGCTGGCGCGAAGTGGCCCGCGAAAGTTAGGCGTGAGGGCGTGCTTTCACGGCGGGCCACAAGCCGCTAAGGCATCTGCGCAATGGCGCTGATCTTCCTCTTCTTCCTCGGCATTGGCAAATTTGTCGTGCATCAGGCGGTGCTCAACAGCGATCATCCGCTGTTGGGGCGGGTGCCGTTCTTCTTTCAGATCCTGGGTGGACGGTTCGGCTTGGCGGTCGAATTTGCCATGCTGCTGGGCGCAATGCTGCTGGTGGCGCATGGCTCGCTGGGCTGGGCGCTGTTTTACGGGGTCTACACAGCGGTCAACGCGGCGGCGGCCTGGCTGATCCTGTCGGGCCGGATCTAACCCCAGGCTGGTGCGTTAAAGCCGCGAAGGAATTTACGGCATGACAGTTTCGGGGCCCCTGTGGCTGGTGGTGAACAGCGCCAGCGGCAGCAATGATGACGCGGCAATGGCCGCGCTGACCACTTTGCTGGGCGATCACGGTTACGCTCCTGCGCGGGTGATCGATTGCAGCGCGGAAGACATGCCCGATCTGGCCGCGCTCGAAGCTGGCAGCGTAGCTGCGCTCGCGGTGTTTACCGGCGATGGCACGCTGGGCGCGCTGCTGCCGCCGCTCGAAGGCTGGGCCGGACAAGTGTTGGTGCTGCCCGGCGGGACCACCAACCTGCTCGCCAAGATGTTGCATCAGCCGTGCGAAGCCGAGGCGATCATTGCCGCTTTCGCGGGCGGTTTGGCCCGGCCCGGTCAGCGCCCTTGCGTCCGCTGGCCCGACCACACCGCGCTGTGCGAAGTGCTGGCGGGGCCCGGCGCCAAGTGGAGCGATGTGCGCGAAGGCTTGCGCGAAGGTGATATGGGGGCCGTGGCCAGCACCGCGATCGAGGCGGCGCGCGACAGCGCGGGCGGGGCGATGGTATTGATTGTAGAGCCAGCGCTGGGCAATCCCGAAGGGTATGCCGGGGTGCGGCTGACCCCAGTTGCGGATGGGCTGGTGGTGGACGGCTACCGCTCGGACGGGATCGCCGATTACCTCAAGCAAGGGCTGGCCTTGCTCCAACGCGACTTCCGCGAAGGCCCGCATGATCAACTGGGCGCGCATGCCCAAGTGCTGTGCCGCTCGGCCGATGGCGGCCCAATCGAACTGATGATCGACGGCGAACGGGTGACTGGTGGGGCGCAAGTGCGCTTTTCGCTTGCCACGCTGGCGCTCAATCTGCTTGCAACCGGGAATGGCTGAACCGCTTACCCTGTTCCATCTCAGCGATATTCATTTCGGGCTGGAAGACCGTGCCGCGCTGGCTGCGGTCAGCGCCGAGATTACTCGCCGCCGCCCCGCTGCGGTGCTGATCACCGGCGATCTGACCATGCGCGCGCGCCGCCGCGAATTTGCCGCCGCGAGTGAATGGATTGCCGCGCTCGAAGTGCCGGTGACGGTCGAAGTGGGCAATCACGACCTGCCCTATTTCAACCCGTGGGAGCGGTTCACCGATCCCTACCGCCGCTTTCGCAAGGTTGAAGCGCTGCTCGAAAAGCAGCTGACACTACCCGGAATCGCAGTGATCCCGCTGCTGACCACGGTCAAGGCGCAGTGGCGCTGGCCGTGGTCGGAAGGCTGCGTGACCAAGCATGCGCTCGATCACACGCTGGCGGCGATTGACCGGGTTCCAGCCGGCACCCGTGTGCTGGTGACCGCGCATCATCCGCTCAGCGAACGTAGTCCGCGCGGCGAGCTGCTGACGATTGGCGGGGACCGCGCGCTGACGGCGCTGGCGCAGCGCGGGGTCACCGCGGTGCTCAGCGGCCACGTCCACGATCCTTTCGATCTGATCGCCAACACCCCTAAGGGGCCGCTGCGGATGATCGGCGCGGGCACCCTGTCCAAGCGCATTCGCTCCACCCCGGCCAGCTTCAACGAGCTGACCATTACGCCGGACGCCATAACTGTGCAGGTCCGCAATTTCGCAGCAGTGCCCAGCGCCGACATGCAGTTGGATGCGATCCCCAAAGACGCCCTGCCGCCGCGCGATCCGGCCGATCCAGTGGCCCCGGTCGATGCCGTGCCTGCGATCGATCCGCCGGTGCATTGAGACGCAACGAAAAAGGGCGGCCCCGCGGGACCGCCCTTTTGCATTGGTCTGGACGAAAGCTTTAGCGCTTCGAGAACTGGAAGCTCTTGCGCGCCTTGGCCTTGCCGTACTTCTTGCGTTCAACCACGCGGCTGTCGCGGGTCAGGAACCCGGCAGCCTTGACGGCGCTGCGCAGCGCTGGCTCGAACTTGGTCAGTGCCTGCGAAATGCCATGTTTGACCGCGCCGGCCTGACCTGAGAGCCCGCCGCCTTTGACGGTGGCGATCACATCGTACTGGCCCTCGCGCTCAGCCACCTGGAACGGCTGGTTCAGCACCAGACGCAACGTTGGCCGCGCAAAGTACACTTCCTGATCGCGGCCATTGACCACGACCTTGCCCGAACCCGGCTTGATCCAGACGCGGGCGACCGCGTCCTTGCGGCGGCCGGTTGCATAGGCGCGGCCCTGGGCGTCGATCTGCTTTTCACGCAGCGGCATGGTCGGAGCAGCCGGAGCTGCAGGGACTTCGGCAATTTCGCCCAGATCGGCGAGATCGGTGACAGTATTCTCGGTCATCATGCACCCACCTTGTTCTTGCGGCTCATGGCGCCAACATCGAGAGCTTCGGGCTGAGTTCCGCCGTGCGGATGCTCGGTCCCAGCGTAGAGGTGCAGCGCGCGCATTTGCGCCCGGCCCAAAGGACCACGCGGCACCATGCGTTCAACAGCCTTTTCAAGCACCCGCTCAGGGAAGCGGCCGTCGAGCACCTTGGCGGCAGTCACGCCCTTGATCCCGCCGATGTAGCCGGTGTGCTTGTAATAGACCTTGTCAGCGCGCTTTTTGCCGGTGAAGCGCACCTTGCCGGCGTTGATGACGACCACATGGTCGCCGCAATCGACGTGCGGGGTGAAGCTTGGCTTGTGCTTGCCGCGCAGCAGATTGGCGACCACGACGGCGAGCCGTCCCACAACCAGTCCGTCAGCATCGATCAGATGCCATTTCTTTTCCACTTCAGCCGGTTTGATCGACCGGGTGACTTTGCTGAGCGCCTTCATGGCCAGCGTTCCTTTGTTCTAGGAGACAAATTTGCCTCGCGTTCTGCATCACGCCTGATTCGGCTTGCTGCGGAACCTGCGAAGGCGGCCCAATCGGTGAATGCACCCGCAAAGTCAAGCATTCGTGCCGCTTTGCCGAGAGGTATAATAATACCGTTAGAGTTTTGCGGTGCTGGCCAGCTCGATCGTCCAGACCTCATGCGACACCCGGCTGGTGCCGCCAAGCACGGTCGTGATCTGGCGCTCGAAGGTGGCGGGGAGGCCGCAGGGCAGCAATGCGGCCACCCTTACGACCACATCGACTTCGCCCTGTTCGCCGCCCGGCAGCGTGATGAGCCGGTGCTGATGACGTTCACCGGGGGCGGCGCGGAACAGGTCCGCCGGCCAAGGCGAGCCGGCCGGCTGCGCGGACAGTTGACCCAGATAGAGCGCGCTTTCCTGCTTGCGATCGGCTGGCAAATCCGAACCCGCCAGCATGGTCTGAGCAGCGCCGCGCATCGCGCTGACGGCCTGATTGCCGGTCGGCGGTACGGCTGGCTTTTGCGAAATCGACCCGCTGGCATCGAGCCAGGCCGGGAACAGTCCGGTCTCGACCCGCTGGCGTTCGATCTCAGCCAGGCTGCTGAGTATCGGCGGAACATCGACCGTCACATCAAGCTGGCTGCCGTTGAGCACGTAGCCTGATCCATCGGGCACAAATTGAATCACGAAGCGCCGCTTGACCACGATCTGCTTGCCGCCGGACAACTGGCGAATCACCGTGCGGGTCAGCACCAATTGCTCAGTTGGCGGGACAAAGCGGGTCTGCGCCGCAGTCGTCGCGGCCAGCCCGGCCGAACCGCATGACAAGACCGGCAGCAACGCCGCCGCCCCGGCGAGCATGATCGAGCGCAGCTTCACTGCAGGATCGCCTGCAGTCGGCCGGCCCGAAGGCACTGACCAGCAAACGCGGCCGCGCGATCGATTAAACCGGATTCTACTTTGCGCTGCACTCTGGCCTCCTCGGTCTTGCGGCGTCAGCAGTTCACAACTGCGGACGCACTTACAAGCCCGCTCTTATTGGCGCAGGATAGGTGGGCTTCGTCAAGTATTTGTACAGAGCGCCGCCAATCTTTGCCAACCCCGACAAGATCAGGCGGCCGCCGATTCGCGCTATTACTGCGCTGGAAGGGCTGCTTTGTTTCGGCCAATGATGTGCGTGCCCCAGCAAGTGACTACCAACAGCACCGCGCCGGTCAATTGGTGCAGTCCGGCCAACCACAATGAAATTCCGCTCATCACCGTGGCGATTCCCAGCAGGATCTGTGTGCCGAATGCGGCGTGGATGGCGATCGAAGCGCGCCGCTCAAGCGGGCGCAGCCGCCGCGCCAGCACGATCAGTACCGCAACTGCGGCCCAGGCCCACCAGCGGTGCGTGAAATGGACCAGGTAAGGATCGGCCAGGAAAGCGTGCACGGTGCCGCGCGACCAATCGATCCCGGCGGGCACCAGGCTGCCCTGCATCAGTGGCCAGGCTCCCCAGTTGAACCAGCCGCCGCCCGCGACCGGCCCCGCGCGCAGCCCCGCCAGCAGCGCGCCATAGAACAATTGCAGCCCCAATGCGCCCAGCGCCAATGCTCCTAGCTGGGTCAGCCGCGCCGTCGCCTCGCCCCGGGCATCAGCCTTCAAGTCCAGCGCGGTCCAGACCAGCGCCGCCAGCAGGGTCAGCGCCAGCATCAGGTGGGCCGCAAGCCACAGGTGGCTGACTTTGACATCAGCCCCGGCGCCCAGGCCAGAGCGCACCATCAGCCAGCCGACCACCGCCTGACTTCCGCCCAGCGCCAGCAAACCGAGCAACCGCGGCTTAAACTTCTGCGGGATCGCGCCGCGCAGCCAGAACCAGACTAGCGGCAACAGGTAAGCCAGGCTCAGCCCGGAGCGCACGAAGAAGCGGTGCAGCCACTCCCAAAAGAAGATTTGCTTGTATTGCACCATGGTCATCCCGGCCGGGCCGTTGACCTCGCGGAATTGCGGGATTTGCTGGTAAGCGCTGAATTCGGCTTGCCACTGCGCGTCAGTCAGTGGAGGGATGATCCCGCTGATCGGCCGCCAGTTGGCAATCGACAGGCCCGATTCGGTCAGCCGGGTAATCCCGCCGATGACCAGCGAGGCAATCACGAACCCAGCGACTATGAATAACCAGCGCGCCAAGGTTGCGGGGCGGGTGGTAGGTCGGCCTGCGATGCTAGTCTCTGCCATGGCGCGCCATGTGTGGCGCGATGCGATGAAGCGCAAGGGTGCTGCGGCAAAATATGCCGGCGGGTCTTGATAGATGTTACACCATCACATACATGCAGCGCCGATGCGTATGGCACTCAATTCGATTCGCGGCCGGCTTGACCGGCTGGGCGTTGTCCTTTCCGGGCTGTGCGCGCTGCATTGCCTGGCTGGGCTGCTGCTGGTCGCCGGGCTTGGGCTGGGCGGGCAATTCCTGCTCGCGCCAGAGATTCACCGGGTCGGACTGGCCCTGGCAATCGGGGTTGGCGCTTTCACCTTGGTGCTCGGCGTGATCCGCCATGGCGATCCGGTGCCGCTGCAAGTCGGCGCGGCGGGGATCGGCTTCATGGCCTTTGCACTGTTCGTCGGGCACGGCAGCGCCGAGGCGGTGCTGACGATCATGGGCGTGGCACTGCTCGCCTGGGCGCATCTTCGCAACTTGCGCCACGGCTTCTGATCGCTATCTGCGGGGCATGACTGCCCAACTTTCCATTACCGTCAACGGCGAACCACGCCGCGCTGTGTCCGGCTCGCTTGCCGATCTGGTCCGCAGCCTCGAACTCGATCCGGCCAAAGTCGCGGTTGAGCGCAATGGTCTGATTGTGCCGCGCTCGACACTCGCAAGCGTTTCGCTGGCCGAGGGCGACGCGCTGGAAATCGTTCATTTCGTTGGCGGGGGCCAAGATGCGGTCGCGGCCAGCGGAGCATACACGAAACCTGATACATGGACCGTCGCGGGCCGCACCTTCACCTCGCGGCTGATAGTCGGCACCGGCAAGTACAAGGACTTTGCGGAAAACGCTGCCGCGCTTGAGGCTTCGGGGGCGGAGATCGTCACCGTGGCAGTCCGCCGGGTCAATGTCAGCGACCGCAATGCGCCGATGCTGACCGACTTCATCGACCCCAGAAAGGTGACCTACCTGCCCAACACCGCGGGCTGCTTTACTGCTGACGATGCGATCCGCACCTTGCGGCTGGCGCGCGAAGCGGGCGGCTGGGATCTGATCAAACTGGAAGTGCTGGGCGAAGCCCGCACGCTTTATCCCGACATGCGCGAAACGCTGAAGGCCACTGAAGTTTTGGCCAATGAGGGCTTCCTGCCGATGGTCTATTGCGTCGACGATCCAATCGGCGCCAAGCAGCTGGAAAGCGCCGGGGCGGTGGCGGTGATGCCGCTGGGCGCGCCGATCGGCTCAGGCCTGGGGATCCAGAACCGCGTCACGATCCGGCTGATTGTTGAGGGCGCGAACGTACCGGTGTTGGTTGATGCCGGGGTCGGCACCGCCAGCGACGCCGCCGTGGCGATGGAACTGGGCTGCGACGGGGTGCTGATGAACACTGCGATTGCCGAGGCGAAAGACCCCATCCGCATGGCCCGCGCGATGAAGCTGGCGGTCGAGGCCGGGCGGCACGCTTATCTGTCGGGCCGGATGGCCACCCGCAAATATGCTGATCCCTCCAGCCCGCTGGCCGGACTGATCTAACTCGCCTTGCGGGCGATGACGTTGACCCACGAAGATGGGCGATCATCGTAACCGCCGCCCACGCCTTCGCTCGTTTCAAAAAGCTGCCATTCGCCTGCCTGCCGGTAATAAGCTGTGGCCTGCTCGGCGGAGAGGTAGTTGAAGTAGCGGCCCAGCATATCGATTCCTTCGGTGCCGCCGCTTTTGTAAGTCGCCATATGCCATCCGCCCGGGCGCAGCGCGCGCCAAATCCGGGCCAGCACATCCCCCAAACCGCAGCGGGGTACATGGAGCAGCGAATAGCTGGCATAAACCGCGTCGTAAGCGGCTGTGGCTGCCAACTCATCAAACCGCATGATCCGCACCGCCCGGCCAAGGCGCTGTTCGGCCAGCGCCGCCATTGCCGCCACGCCATCGGTCGGCTCGACCGGGAACCCCTGCGCTTCCATGTAGGCCGCATCGCGCCCGCCGCCGCAGCCCAGTTCAAGGATGAGCGATCCGGGGGACAGGCGCGCGAGGAAGGCCGGCAAATCGCAATTTATCCCAGCCTGCGATCGGGCATGATAATCGGGGGCCTTGGTCGCGTAGAAATCCAGCGTTTTGGGATCGTGGCCTGGCATGCCGAACAGGTCCCATCGGCAGTTCGGCCTGTCAACCACCTGGGGATTCCACCAAACCTTCCGGCAATCCCTCCGAAGCCGTCTTGGTTAACGGGATAGTTACCCTATTCTGGTGAATTGGCCCTCATCCAACTGGGGACCTGACATGGCTAATACCGGAACCGCATCGCTGACCATCGCCGAACTGCGTGAGTTTGCGGGTTTTACAGCCGCTGAGCAGCGTTACATCAAGCGCAGCCTCGATATCGGGCTGGGCCGCCAGGATGCCTTCAAGCTGTGGGCGCGCGATGCGGTGGAAAGCGCCTCGATCCGCAGCCAGTATGTGCTTTATCAGGAATTGAAGGGCCTGCGCGGCAGCGTTCCGGCCGATACCGGGTTCGATGCGATCGAGGCTTTCATGGGCAAGTTGCTGCGGATCGCGGCGTTCGATCTGGCGCAAGACCGGCTGACTTGCTTCTCCTCGTTCCGGTTCCTGTACGAACGGCTGCTCGGCGCTGACGTGCGCCCGTTCCTGCCTTCGGCGTTCTGCGCGGCGGCAGCCTTGCCGCAAATCCGCCCCGAGCGGCGCAAGCATCTGCTGCAGTCGATCAGCGAAGCCGCTGCAACCGCCCCGGGCTGGTCAGCGCGCGAACCCAGTTTCTACCCTGAGTGGGTTGAGAAGGAAGCGGCCTAGATCAAGCTCGCCAACCTGGTAGCGGTGCGCCGCACCAGGTCATCATCGGCGCAGACCGCCACCAAGGCCAGACCATCGATCAACGCGACAATTGCGGCGGCCGTCGCCTGCGGGTCATCATGCCCCGCCGGGTCAAGCCGCGCCTGCGTCCAGGCGATGAAATTTTCGGCGATTTGCCGCGCCAGCGCCGGATAAGGCGCTTCAGCGCGTGCCGCAGCGGCCACCAGTTCGATCCATAGCCGCATAAATGGCCGCGCCGCGGGGCCGGTGGTGAACGCGGCCGCCTCGGCAACCAAAGCCGAAGCGCTCAGCCTTGCGCCGTCGGGCACAGCTGCCGCCAGTTGATCCGCCAGTTCTGCCGCGATCACTCCAACCGCCGCGCTGAGCGCATCGGCCTTGTCGGCGAAGTAATACAGCAGCATCCGGTCGCTGATTCCCGCCGCCGCCGCCAGTTCGCGCAAGCTGGTGCGCCCCAGCCCGGACGCCAGCAAATGCCGGGCCAGCTTGCCCTGCGCCAGCCGCCGTCCTTCATCGCGCGAAACCATTACATTTCTCCTTGTAGCGGCCACTACATTACGTTAGCAATGTAGCAACTGCTACAAGGAGGGTGAAATGACATATACGTTGAACTCGGTATTTCCGGCGGTTGCTGCACTGGCAGTGCTGGGGACTGCTGCGATGGCTTCGCTGGCCCCCGCCGGCGGACCAAAGCCGGGCCATTGGCGCATCCCGGCGGGCCTCGCGGCGTTGTTCTTCGCGGCGTCGCTTGTGGCAATAGCCAGCGGCGGTCCGTTGGGGTTCTGGACTGAGCACGTCCGCAACGATTGGGGTAATCAGATCTTCGTCGATCTACTGCTCTGCGCAGGCAGTGCCTATTTCCTGCTCCTGCCGCGCGCGCGGGCCGTGGGCATGCGGCCGCTGCTGTGGCTCGCGGGGATCGCAGCGCTGGGCAGCATCGGGCTGCTCGCGATGCTGGCGCGGGTGCTCTACCTCGAAGCAAGGGCCTAGCTGCAATCAAACCCGTGCGCCCGGTTTTCAAATCGACAGATCGCGCTTAAACGGCCAGAGCGGTGCCGCGCTCGCGGGTGAGCGAGTGGCAGCCATAATTGATAAACAAGCCGGGGATTCGCGATGAAGAAAATTGCTCTGTTGGCGGCCGTAAGCGTGGCCACGCTAGCCTTGGCCGCGTGCAACGACAGCAATTCCGATGAGGGACCATTGGTGGAAGACAGCGCCGCTGCCCCAGTCAACGATGCGCCGGTTCCAGTGGCAACCGAGAGCGACGGCGCTTCGGACGCTGGCGCTGCGACCCTGCCCGCGCCCTGAGCGGGTCAGCGCTCAGCGCTTGCGCTGCGCCAACTCCGCCCGAATCGCCGCGCCGTCTGCGTCCAATTGCGGCGGCATGGCGACTTGCTGATCCGGTAATGCACTGAACCGCACCGGCGGGGCCTGTTCCAGATAGACCCCTTCGCTGGGATGCTCGCGGCGGCGGAAGAACTCGGTTGCGGTCAGGTGCGGATCATGGATCACTTCGGCCAGATCGCACACTGCCTGGGCCGGTAATTGCACTTCGTGGCAGCCGCGCAGCAGCTCGGCGGTGGTCAGCTGCGGGGTCAACGCGGCCAGGCGCTGGTACAGCTCGGTCTGGTGCGCGACGCGTCTTGCGATGTCCTTGAACCGCTCCTGCGCGATGAACTCCGGATCGCCGAGCAGCGCGAACACCCGGTCCCACGCGGCGAAGTTGTACAGCACGATGCTGATATAGCCGTCGGCGGTTGGGAACGGCTGGCGGACGGGATCGAGCTGGCGGGCATAGCCGACCGGTCCGACTGGCGGATCGAAGGTCTGCCCGCCCAGATGCTCAAGCATCATGAAGCTGGTAAAGGCCTCAAACATCGGCACTTCGACCAGTTGCCCCGCGCCGGACCGTTCGCGGTGATAGAGCGCGGCAAGCGCAGCATAAGCGCCGTGCAGCCCCGCGACCTTGTCGGCAATCAAGGACGGCAAATAGCGCGGGCGCGGATCGCCATCGGCGCGCGGCAACAGTGTGGTGGTGCCGGTCGCGGCTTGGATCACATCGTCATAGGCTTGCAAATCGGCATAGGGTCCATCCTGCCCAAAGCCGACGCAATGGACGTAGATCAGCCGCGGATGCGCCGCGCTGAGCGCTGCAAAATCCAGCCCGAGCCGGGCCAGCGCTTGCCCGCGCACGTTGACGACAAACAGGTCAGCATCATCCAGCAGTTCATGCAGGACCGCCAGGTCCTCGCCGTCTTTCAGATTGAGCGCGATCGAACGTTTGCCGCGATTGAGCGCCATGAATCCCGGCGCCATATTGGGCGAGGCGGGCGCTTTGGCTGACCAGCGGAAAGCGTCGCCGATACCGGGGCTTTCAACCTTGATCACCTCGGCGCCCAGATCGGCCAGCACTTGCGTGCAATAAGGCCCAAACACTACCGAGGTCAGGTCGATCACCTTGACCCCGGCCAGCATCCCCGGACTCACGCTTTGTACAGCCCGGCGAGCCGCCCGGCGTAGCGCTCTTTCAGCTTGTGGCGGCGGATCTTGAGGCTGGGGGTCATTTCCTCGTTCTCGATCGTGAAGGCTTCGTCGGCGAAGGCGAACTGGCGCACTTTCTCGGTTACCGGCAAGTCCTGATTGACCCGGTCGACCGCAGCGCGCAGCGCGCTGCGAAAGGCGGGCAGGTCCTGCAGCGCGCCCAGGTTGAACTTCTCACCCTCGGCCCGCGACCAGGCGAGCGCCCATTCGGCATCAGGCACCACCAGTCCGACAATATGCGGCCGGCGATCACCATAGACCATCGCTTGAGCAATTTCAGGTTGCAGGGTCAGCATGCCCTCGATCTTCTGCGGGGAAACATTGTCGCCCTTGTCGTTGACAATCATATCCTTCTTGCGGTCGGTGATCATGATCCGGCCGGCCGGGTCGATATGACCGATATCCCCCGTGTGCAGCCAAGCGCCCTGATCCGGCTCAGCCGCGTCTGATTGCAGCGCCTTGGCGGTTTCCGTGTCGCTGCGCCAATAGCCCTGCATCACCAGTTCGCCGCGCACCAGAATCTCGCCGTCGGCGGCAATCTTCACCTCAACCCCGTGCATCGGCGGGCCGACTGTATCCATCTTGATCCCGGCCGCCGGGCGGTTGCAGCTGATCACCGGCCCGGCTTCGGTCTGGCCGTAGCCTTGCAGCAGGGTCAGCCCCATCGCTTCGAAGAACACCCCGATTTCAGGGTTGAGCGGCGCGCCGCCTGAGACCATCGCTTTCAGCCGCCCGCCAAACTTCGCGCGGATCTTGGGCCGCAGCGCCTTTTCGATCACCGCATTGATCGGCTTGTCGCGCAGACGCCGAGTGCCCGCCGCCTTGAGCGTGCCGATCCGCATCGCCTGTTCGAGCAGATAATTGGCCAGCTTGCCCTGCTTTTCGATCTGCTTGATGATCCGCGCCCGCAGCACTTCGAACAAGCGCGGCACCACTACCATGACCGTCGGGCGCACCTCTTCGATATTCGCGGCGAGCTTTTCCAGCCCTTCGGAATAATAGATCTGGGCGCCGACGCCGATCGGCAGCATCTGCCCGCCGGTATGCTCGTAAGCATGGCTCAGCGGCAGGAACGAGAGGAACGCTTCATCCTCGCCCATGCCGAAGTCTTCACTCAGGATTCGGGCCGCGCCATCGACATTGCAGAGCAGCGCGCCATGGTGCTGCAGCACGCCGCGCGGCGCGCCGCCAGTGCCGCTGGTATAGATGATGCAAGCTGTGTCGGTGCGCGCGATCTTGGCGGCGCGGGCGGCGACTGCGGCGCGCGCCTTGGCAGGATCGCCAGCCAGCAGCGCCGACCAGCTGACATATTCAAAATTGCTCGCTTGCGAGATGCGCAGCGGTTCAATCCCGATCACGTGCGCCGCCTGGCCAGAGCGCATGACTGCGGGCAGCAGCGGCCGCGCCAACTTGTCATTGGAAACGATCACCGCCGCCGCGCCCGAATTATCCAGCACGTGCAAGTGGTCGCGTTCGGTATTGGTGACATAGGCCGGGACTGTAATGCAGCCCGCCGCCATGATTGCGAAGTCGGCGATCAGCCACTCGGGCCGATTCTCCGACACCAGCAGTACCCGGTCGCCTTGCTTGAGCCCGAGACGGCGCAGGCCCTCGGCCAGCAGGCAGACCTCGTCCGCCACATCAGCCCAGCTGCGCGGCTGCCACTTGCCGCCGTGCTTGGCCCACAGGAACGGCGCATCGTCGCGCACAGCCGCGCGCGCCAGCAACAGCTCGACCAGATTTCTGGCGCTCGGCAGGTCTGAAATATCTACCACGCGTGCGATGCCCTTTTTGCCGCCCATCCATGTCCCGGCACAAGCCTAGGCAGGCTTTGCCGGAGCATCAAGTCATTCGCTGATCGCGCGGCCTTCGCTGCGCGGATCGGCGGCGCCTTGCAGGCTCGCCCCGGTGATCCCGATGGCATTGGCCTTCAGCGGCAGCGCGCGCGCTTGCACGTCGCTATGGCCCAG
>JANNYT010000127.1:0-8095 GCA_031410255.1 Novosphingobium sp.
GTGCTGTTCATCCTCGCGCTGCGCGGGTTGTCGAGCCCGAGTACTTCACAGCGCGGCAATCGGTTTGGCATGGTCGGCATGGCGATCGCGGTTGTGACGACATTGGTCGTCCATTGGATGCCAGCGGTGCCAAACGGGACATTGCCAAGCGATCCCGCAGACGGAGTTGGCGCAACATGCAACGCATCAATGTGGTCTGATCGCTGTTTAAGCGACGGTTTGTCAAACCTTGCATGGATCTTGGGAGCCATCGCCATCGGCGGCTCAATCGGTTGGTTCACCGCGCGGCGGATCAAGATGACCGACATGCCGCAGCTGGTTGCGGCGTTCCATAGCCTCGTGGGCATGGCCGCGGTGCTGGTCGGCTGGGCGGCTTACCTAAACCCGCAGGCATTCGGCATTGCCGGGTGGAACGGCGTTATCGAATCGCAATCTCGCGTCGAAATGGGCCTCGGCATTGCCATCGGCGCGATCACTTTCTCGGGCTCGGTCATCGCCTTCCTCAAGCTCGCCGGCAAAATGAGCGGCGCGCCGATCATGCTGCCCGGGCGGCACGTGATCAATCTTGGCACTTTGGCCGGGATTATCGGCCTGACCGGCTATTTCACCATGGACCAGTCGCTGTGGGTGATCGCCGTGGTCACCGCGCTGTCATTCCTGATCGGCTTCCTGCTGATCATCCCGATCGGCGGGGCGGATATGCCGGTGGTGGTGTCGATGCTCAACTCGTATTCGGGCTGGGCGGCGGCGGCGATGGGGTTCACGCTGCACAACACCGCGATGATCATCACCGGGGCCTTGGTCGGATCATCGGGCGCGATCCTGAGCTACATCATGTGCAAGGCGATGAACCGCAGCTTCATCTCGGTGATCGCGGGCGGGTTCGGCGTGGTCGCCGAGGCGGGCGGCGAGGCCAAGGAGCAGCGTCCGTGGAAGCGCGGCTCGGCCGAAGACGCCGCCTTCCTGCTGGGAGAGGCCGAGCAGGTCATCATCATCCCCGGCTACGGCATGGCTGTGGCGCAAGCCCAGCACGTGCTGCGCGAGATGGGTGACCAGCTGAAAGCCAAGGGCGTGCGAGTGAAGTACGCGATCCATCCGGTCGCGGGGCGGATGCCGGGGCACATGAATGTGCTGCTGGCCGAAGCCAACGTGCCCTATGATGAAGTGTTCGAGCTGGAAGACATCAATGGCGAGTTCGCGCAGACCGACGTCGCCTTCATCATCGGCGCCAACGACGTGGTCAACCCGGCAGCAAAGACCGACAAGAGCTCGCCGATTTACGGGATGCCGGTGTTCGATGTCGAAAAGGCCAAGACCATCATGTTCATCAAACGCTCGATGGGCGGGGTCGGCTATGCCGGGGTCGATAACGACGTGTTCTACATGGACCAGACGATGATGCTGCTGGCCGATGCGAAGAAGATGGTTGAGGATATCAACAAGGCGCTGTCGCACTAGGCGTCGCACTAGGCCAAGTCACCGGCCATTCACCCTTCGCTCGTCATTGTGAGCGGAGCGAAGCAATCCAGTGCTGCGTAACGCCGCTCTGGATTGTCGCGCGGCTTCGCCGCTCACAATGACGAAGGTTTGTTCGATGCGTGCTGTTTCAATTGCAGTTTTGATAACTCTCACCGCCTGCACCCCCTCGCACCTCGCTTACGGTCAGGTCAAAAGCGCGATGATCGAGGCGGGGCTGTCTGATGCCAATTCATCCTGCATGGCGACGCGGATGACTGACCGGCTGAGCCTGATCCAGCTGAACAAACTGCGAGGGCTCAAGGGCGATAAGCGTTCGCTGTTCGATTACGTTGCGGCGGTGCGCAAGGTCGGCGATGCCGAGGCTATCGAGGTCACCGCAAGCTCGGCGGCTTTGTGTGCGAGCGGGCTGGCGCCGGAGAAGAAGTAGTCAGAGGCCTCTCGCCAAGGCGCATACTACCATCGCCCCACACTCGCGATTGACTTACACGCCTGTCAGTTCATGTTGCGCAGCATGAGGATGCCCACAGCCATGACCGCTGCGGCCTCGGCACTTGCCCTGGCTGCCCCCCTTCACGCCAAGACCATTGCGGTCGCTGCCGGGGAGGGGGCGCAGGTGCGGTTGCAGGAGGCGCTTATCACCGCTCAGCCAGGCGATGTTGTGGCGCTCGGCGCTGGGCGGTTTGTGCTGACCGACGGGCTCTCGCTCGATGCTGACAAGGTGATCGTGCGCGGCGCCGGGATGGACGCAACGGTGCTCGATTTTTCAGGCCAGCAAGGCGCGGGCGAGGGGCTGCTGGTCACCTCCGACGGCGTCACGCTGCGCGACTTCGCGGTCGAGAACACGCACGGCGACGGGATCAAGAGCAAGGGCGCGGACAACATCGTTTACTACCGCGTGCGGGTCAGCTGGACCGGCGGTCCCAAAGAAACCAACGGGGCTTACGGGATCTATCCGGTGGCGAGCACCGGGGTGCTGGTCGATGGCTGCGAAGTCTCGGGCGCATCGGACGCGGGGATCTATGTCGGCCAATCCAAGGCGATCACGGTGCGCTATAATTACGTTGAGAACAACGTCGCCGGGATCGAGATCGAGAACAGCCGGGATGCGCTGGTCACCGGCAATCTGGTGACCCGCAACACCGGCGGCATCCTGATCTTCGATCTACCCAACCTGCCGGTGATGGGCGGCGGCAACACTGTGATCGAGCGCAATATGGTGGTCAACAATGACACCGCCAACTTTGCCCCCAAGGGCAATATCGTTGCCGGAGTGCCGCGCGGCACCGGGGTGATGGTGATGGCCAATGACGGGGTGTGGGTGCGCAGCAACACGCTGGTGAACAACCCGACCGCACAGGTGCTGGTGGTGGCCTATCCGCAGGACTTTACCGACAAGACTTACAATCCCTTGGCCCGCAAAGTGGTGATCGACGGCAATCTGGTTACCGGCGGCGGCGATGATCCAGCGCTGCCCGGCGGTGAGCAGTTGAAAAGTGCATTTGGCGGCGCGCTGCCCGCAGTCATCTGGGACGGTGTTGGTGTGCAACCGGCAGTGATGCAGCGGGCGCGCATTTTGTCGCTGGGCGCACTCGGGCCGTCAGTGGGCATGGCTGAGGCCAAGCCGCATCTGATCATGGCAGTGCCGCCCGCCCGAGCGAAAGTCAAAGCGCCGACCGGTTATGGTGCCCCAGCGGCACTGGATGCCCGCGCCCGGCCGTGAAGCTACTCGCCGCCGCCTTGCTGCTGTTTGGGACTGCGCTGGCGGCAAACCTTCCTGCGCCAGCCACTCCGCCGGTTAATGCGGTGCTTGTCACCGGCAGCGGCTTTCCCGCAACGCTGAGCGAGTACGCATTCTTTGTCGATCAGACTGCGCAGCAGCCTGCAGCCGGTGTCACCGCCTATCGCCTCAACACGGCGTTGTGGTCAGACGGGGCGGAAAAGCTGCGGTTCGTCTACATTCCGCCCAGCCAGCAGGCCAAGGCCAATGGCGAGGGCCTGCTCGATCTGCCGGTCGGTTCGGCGCTGATCAAGACCTTCAAGTTGGGGGGCAAACTGATCGAAACCCGCGTGCTGCTCCACCGTGCCAATGGCTGGGTGGCGCTGCCCTACGTGTGGGATGCCGATCAGCGCGAGGCGCGACTGGCATTGGCGGGCAAGCGGATTGCCATGACTCTGCCCACTGGTGAGGCGCTGTCCTATGCGGTGCCCAACAAGAACCAGTGCAAGGAATGCCACGGCGTGGCGGGCGCGGTTACTCCGATCGGGCCCAAGGCTTATAACCTCGCGCCCGAATGGCTTACCGCGCTGGAGCAGGCGGGCAAACTCGACCGTGTCCCGGCAGTCGCTCAGCGCATTCCGCTGTGGGAAGAGCGCGACCATGCCGACGCCGCGCTCGCAGCGCGCGGCTACCTCGATATCAATTGCGCGCATTGCCATAATCCGGATGGCGCGGCCTCGAATTCCGGGCTCTATCTGGGCTGGCAGGTCAGCGATCCGATCAAGCTGGGGATCGGCAAGCGCCCGGTCGCGGCCGGGCGCGGTTCGGGCAATCTGGATTTTGACGTGGTGCCGGGTGATCCGGCGCATTCGATCCTGACATACCGCATGGCCAGCCTTGAAGGCGGTGTCTCAATGCCCGAACTGGGCCGGGCGTGGCTCGATCCAGCGGGGCTGATGGTGGTGCAACGCTGGATAACGGAGATGAAGCGATGAAGTGGCTGCGGCGCGTTCTGTTCATTGTGCTGGCGGTGCTGGGCGGCGCCTATCTGCTGCTGCGCACCCCCGATACCGATCCTGCCGCGATGAAGGCCAAGTACGGCGGCGCGCCCTCGCAATTCCTGGCGCTGGGCAACGGGCTGAATGTCCACCTGCGCGATGAAGGCCCGCGCGATGCGCCGGTCATCGTGCTGCTGCACGGTTCCAATTCCGATCTGCACACCTGGGATCCGTGGACCGCGCAGCTGAGCAAGACTTACCGCATCATCCGCTTTGACCAGCCCGGCCATGGCCTGACCGGGCCCGCGCCAGATGGGGTCTACAGCGCCGCCAGCATTGTCAGCGTGATCGAGCAGGTTACCACACAGCTCGGCGTTACCCGCTTTGCCTTGGCGGGCAATTCGATGGGCGGCGGCAATGCGCTGACTTATGCACTGGCGCATCCGGAAAAGCTGACCGCGCTGGTCCTGATCGACAGCGCCGGCGCGCCGCGATTGGCGACCGAGCCGGGCAACATCGGCTTCAAGATCGCGCGCACGCCGGTGCTCAACAAGCTGATGCTCAGCGTCACCCCGCGTTCGCTGGTGGAGCGAAGCCTGAGCCAGTCGGTCTGGAACCAGGCAGTTGTCACCCCGGCAGCGGTTGATCGCTATTGGGAACTGCTGCGTTATCCGGGCAACCGCCAGGCCACGCTCGACCGGTTTGGCAGCGGCTGGAAGGTGTTCGATGCCGCGCAACTGGCCAATCTGCACATCCCGGTGCTGATCTTGTGGGGCGCGCATGACGGCTTGATCGACCCTGCCTCGGCGCAATGGTTCAAGCGCGCGCTGCCGGCCAGCACGCTGATCATCTATCCCGACGCGGGCCATTTGCCGATGGAAGAGGTGGCGCAGCGTTCTGCGCAGGATCTGGCCAACTGGCTTGCGGTGCAAGGCCCGCCCGCCAAGCCGAGCTGATTCCCGCTCCATCTGGACGCGCGCGCCTGCCTCCCCTATGCGGCGCTGCAACAGGGACTTCCGCTGATTTGGAGAATATCGCTTGCGCAAACTTGGCCTGATTGGCGGCATGAGCTGGCTATCGACCCGCAGCTATTACGAGCGCATCAACCAGCTGGTGCAGGCCCGCGCGGGCATGCGCAGCAGCGCGCCATTGCTGATCGAAAGCCTCGACTTCACCGACTTGTCGCGGCTCTCCACCGCTGATGAATGGAAACGCGCCGCAGGAACCTTGGCCGACAGCGCCAAGCGGCTGGAAAAGGCCGGAGCCACCGCGATCATTATTGGCGCCAATTCGATGCACAAGGTCTATGATCAGGTCGCCGCTGCGGTCACAGTCCCGGTGATCCACATTGCCGATTGCGTCGCGGCGAAGATGGCCACTGATGGCATCAAGAAAGCCGGGCTGATCGGCACCCGCAATGTCATGCTGGAAGGGTTCTACCGGCAAAAGCTGATCGCGCGCGACATTGAGCTGCTTCCGCCCGAGATGGCGTTCGTCGATACGCTCGACCGGATCATCTATGATGAATTGCTGCTAGGCAAAGCCACCCGCCAGGCCGAGCGTGAGCTCAAGACGATCATCACCAACCTTGAGCAGGACGGGGCCGAGGCGGTCGTGCTGGGCTGCACCGAGCTTGAAATGATCGTCCCGATCCAGGCCAACGTGCTGCCAATCTATGATTGCACCCGGATCCATGCCGAAGCCGCGGTAGACTGGATCATGGGCGCGCAGTGATCGCGCCTTACGCTTCTGACCCGGCGCACAGCCGGGGGCGCGAGTTTCCGATCGAGCAGTCACTCGCGCGCGGTCCGCGCGGTCCGTGGCAGCGCGACCGGGACCGGATCGTTCACTCGATCGCCTTCCGCCGCCTGCGCCATAAGACCCAGGTGTTCATCGCGCCCGATGGCGATCATTACCGCGTTCGCCTGACGCACAGCCTCGAAGTGGCGCAGATCGGCCGCGTGATCGCACGCGCGCTGGGGCTGGATGAGGATCTGACCGAGGCGCTGTGTCTGGCTCACGATATCGGCCATCCGCCGTTCGGCCATGCCGGCGAGGAAGCGCTCGACAACGCGTTGCAACGCTGGGGCGGGTTTGATCACAACGCCCAGTGCCTGCGGGTGCTGATGCGGCTGGAAAGCCCGTACTGCGAGCACGAAGGGCTGAACCTCAGCTGGGAAGTGCTTGAGGGCCTGGCCAAGCATAACGGTCCGCCGGGCATGGTGCCATGGGCGCTGGCCGAACTTGACGCGGCCTATCCGCTCGACCTGACCACTTGGCCCAGCCTTGAAGCGCAGGTCGCCGCGCTGGCTGACGATATCGCTTATGACAATCACGATATCGACGACGGATTGCGCGCCGGGTTTCTCGAACTCGATGACCTGCTGACGCTCGATTTCGTGGCCGACCAGTGGCGCGCGATCGAGGCGAAGTTTCCGCAGGCCCCGCTCGACCGACGGCTGCGCGAACTGGTGCGCGGGCAAATCGGGCTGATGGTCAACGACCTGATCACCGAGACGGCATTGCGCGCCGCAGACTTTGCCAGCGTGACAGAAGTCCGCGCCGCGCCGCGCCAGACTGCGGCCTTCTCGCCCGCGATGGCCGAGCACGAGCGCAGCCTGAAACGCTTTATGTACGAGCGGCTGTACCACCATCCCCAGCAACTGCAGACCGCCGCCAAGGCGCAGGCGGTGACCGCCGAGCTTTATGCGGCCTATGCCCAGAACCCGGCGGCGATGGAGCCGGGCTGGCTTGAGCGGCTGCCCGCAGCCGAGCCCGCCCGCAGCCGCCACATCGCCGATTATATCGCTGGGATGACTGACCGTTTTGCCATGGCCGCGCACCAGCGGATTTATGGCCGCAGCACCGAGGGGTTGAGCAATGTCTAAGCCCATTCGCATCGCACTGGTCGGCGCGACCGGGATGGTCGGGATGAGCCTGATCCGCCTCGCGGTGGGCCGCAGCGACATTCGCGTGGTCGGGATCGCGCGGCGCGAGGCTGCGCTGCCGCCGGGCGCGCGGATGGAACTGCTGGTCGCGGACCCCGAAAATTGGGGCGATGCGATTGCGGCGGCCAATGCCGATGTGCTGGTCTGCGCGTTGGGCACAACCTGGCGCAAGGCCGGCAAGAACGAGGCGGCGTTTCGCGCGGTCGATGAGCAACTGGTGCTGGCCTGCGCCAAGGCGGCCAAGGCCGCGGGGCTGCGCCAGATGATCGCAATATCGTCGGTCGGGGCGGACTCTGAGTCCAAGAACCTTTACCTGCGGGTCAAGGGTGAGGTTGAGCAGAAGCTGGGCAAGGTCGGCCTGCCGCGGCTCGATATCCTGCGCCCCGGCCTGCTGCGCGGCCCGCGTCAGGAACTGCGCCCCGCCGAGCGGCTGGGGATGATGGCGAGCCCGCTTGCCGACCTGTTCCTCCACGGCGCTTATACCAGGTACCGTTCGATCAAGGCTGACGCGGTCGCCCGCGCGATCGTTGGCCTGACGCGGGAGAAGATGGCCGGCCGGTTCGTGTTCGAACACGACGCGATCCTGCGCGCCGCCAGCCGGGCGGGTTGATCGTCGTCCCCGGCTTGACCGGGGACCGCTGACCGCATTGCGCTGATGTTGCGACAGTCGGCCAGCGATCCCCGCTTTCGCGGGGATGACGAATTGACATATTTGCCCCGCGCAGCCATCCCGCCCTTGTCGCTGATCGCGCGGGAGAGTTCTGGTGATTCGTCAACGTTTGACGGTTCATCAGGCGCCGAAGGAGCAACCGCCCCGGAATCTCTCAGGCAAACGGACCGCGTGGGTCGATAGCGACGCTCTGGAAAGTGTTCCTGCTTGTTGGCGGGGGCCGCCGAAGGGGTAACTTGCGCTGCGGCGCAGGGAAAGCTCTCAGGTTTCCGTGACAGAGGGG
>JANNYT010000128.1:0-37365 GCA_031410255.1 Novosphingobium sp.
CAGGAAGGCAACATCGGGCTGATGAAGGCGGTCGACAAGTTCGAATACCGCCGCGGCTACAAGTTCAGCACTTATGCGACCTGGTGGATCCGTCAGGCGATCACCCGCTCCATCGCCGATCAGGCCCGCACGATCCGCATCCCGGTCCACATGATCGAGACGATCAACAAGCTGGTCCGCACCAGCCGCCAGTTCCTGCACGAGCAAGGCCGCGAGCCGACGCCCGAGGAAATGGCCGAGCGCCTGTCCATGCCGCTCGAAAAGGTCCGCAAGGTGATGAAGATCGCCAAGGAGCCGATCAGCCTTGAGACGCCAATCGGCGACGAGGAAGATTCGCATCTGGGCGATTTCATCGAGGACAAGAACGCGGTGATCCCAGTGGACGCCGCGATTCAGGCCAACCTCAAGGAAACCGTCACCCGGGTGCTGGCCAGCCTGACCCCACGCGAAGAACGTGTGCTGCGGATGCGCTTTGGCATCGGCATGAACACCGATCACACGCTGGAAGAAGTCGGCCAGCAGTTCAGTGTGACGCGCGAACGTATCCGCCAGATCGAAGCCAAGGCGCTGCGCAAGCTCAAACACCCGAGCCGGTCACGCAAGATGCGCTCCTTCCTCGATCAGTAGGGCATTGCGCCCATGCAGCTCGATTTCTCATCCTTCGTCAAAGCCGTAGCCCGGCTTGACGAAGGGCTGGAGCGCTACAATCGCGACACCGGCGACTTGCAAATTCGCGATGGCCTGATCCAGCGGTTCGAATTTACTTACGATCTTGCGCACAAGATGCTGCGCCGCCAGCTTGAATCGGTTTCGGCCAACCCGGATCAGGTGGACCGGCTTAGTTTTGCCGATCTGATCCGCGACGTAACCGAGCAAGGCTTGATCGGAAGCGATTGGTCGCAGTGGCGGACCTGGCGCGAAATGCGCAGCACCACCTCGCACACTTACGACGAAGACAAAGCGCTTCAGGTAGTCGAAGGCATCCCCGGATTTCTGACCGAAGCGCGGGATCTAGCCGATCGGTCGCATGTGGTGCGGTTCGTCTGAAACCGCAGCTTGCGCTGAGCGCCAAGGAATTGTCGGTCGTTGCCGCAATCCTGCGAGACATCCTTCCGCGCGATGTCACCGTCCATGTTTTCGGTAGCCGGGCGTCGGGGCGGGCAAAGGCCTGGTCCGATCTCGACCTGATGCTGGAAGGGCCCGGGCCATTGCCGCTCTCGCTGGTCGCCGCCTTGGCCGAAGCGTTCGAAGAATCCGAACTGCCGTGGAAGGTCGATTTAGTTGATCGCAAGACTGTCAGCGAAGGATTTGGCCGCTTGATCGACCAGTCGAAGGTCGCTTTTAGCTAAACCGCCGCGCCTGCAGCCTCATCCACCTGTCTAAGATCAATCCCCCGCGTTTCCCGGCAATACAGGAGCGTCAGCACAACGGCCACCAAGGCGGGCACCACTGCCATCCCTGCCGCCACGCCCAGCGGAGGGACCAGCGCGGCGATGCTCAGCGCTTGTGCGCCCAGTCCGCCGGCCTTGGTGCAGGCAGCGATCCAGCCGGTCGCCCGGCCGCGGATGTGGAGTGGGTAGCTCTCGGCCGCGTAAGGCAGGATGATCGCCAGCATGCCATTGGTGCCGACGATCAGCAGCGCCAGCAGTAGCGTGGGAGACAGCGCGGCGTCGGCCTTCAGCGCGATCACCCCGATTAGCCCAGCCACAGCTACCAGCGTGACCCCCACCAGCGACAGCTTAGTGCTCCAGCGGCTGTACAACACTGCCACCAACGCGACAGTCGGCACCGCAATCAGCGCCGAGCGCGCGATCAGGCCTGATGCACCCGCAAGGCTCACCCCGTTGGCAACTAGATCGGCCGGCAGCCACAGCAGCACGCCAAAGTTGATGAAGCCCCAGCACAGCGCGAGCAGGCTGAGCGCCAGCGTTGTGCCGACCATCCCGCGCGACCACAGCCCGCGCACGAGTTCGCGCTCTGCGGCATGGACCACGGTGAAATCGACGTCCTCCTCTTCGCTGTCGTGCTGGTGGCTCCGCGTGCCGAACTGGCGCATCACCGCCTGCGCCTCAGCCCGGCGGCCTGAGGCCAGTAGGTATTTGGCCGATTCGGGGATCTGCGTGGTCAGCAACAGCAGGAACAGCCCGGTTGGCAGGTTCAGCAGCCACAGGATCCGCCATGACCACACCGGTTCAAGCCAGGCCGAAAAGCCACTCGCCGCGAAATAGCCGCCCGATGCGCCCAGCCCGCCAACCAGCACCAGGGCCCAGCCGCGGTGGCGGCTCGGCATGGTTTCGGCGAGCAGCGCGTAAGTCACTGGCAGCATTCCGCCCGCCGCTGCGCCCATCAGGAAGCACATCACGATGTTCCAGCCCAGGCTGGGCATCGCGCCGCAGATCGAGGTGCCGACGAACATGATCGCCGACAGCAGGATCGAGGCTTTGCGGCCATAAAGATCGGCGGCGATCCCCCACAGGATCGAGCCCAGTACCGTCCCGGTCAGCGCCGCAAACGGCACCAGCGCGCCGACCGATTTAGCGACGCCGTATTCAGCGGTCAGCCCGGGCATCACGAAGCCCAGCGAAGCCGGCTTCATCACGTCGATCATCAGGGCCACCACCAGCACCAGCATAAGGCGGAAATGGGCTGGTGACAGCGCCGCATCCTCGGGCGCGGCGACGCTGATATGGCGCGAGGCGTGGACTTGCGCGGCCACGTTCTTGGGCAACAAGCCATAGCAGGCCATCGCGATACCCACCACGATCAGCCCCATCCCTGCCAGCATTCCGCCATCCATCGCCATCCCGGAGAGCTTGAAATGGTCCATCCGCGCCATCCAGAACATCGGCAGATGCAGCAGCACCCCGGCGGTCACTGCGGCGACCCCAGCGATGAAAATCCAGACGTTTGAGCGATCGCGCAGCAATTGGGTCATGGCCGGGGTGCTAACATTGCCGCGCCGCATGGCAAGCTGCAATCGAATGTGCTTGTGAACCTTCCCAAAAAGGCCGGTGAACCTTCACTAAAAAGGGTGCGCGCAAGGCTGGCACGAATCGCCACACTCCCCTACAGGCGCAGCCATGCGCATCGCCATCGCCTCGGATCACGCCGCCTTCGACCTCAAGGCGCAATTGCGTGAATACCTGATCGAACAGGGTCACGATGTGGCTGACCTCGGCCCTGATACGCCCGACCGGGTCGACTATCCGGATTTTGGCTACAAATTGGCCGCAGTCGTCGCCGATGGCACCGCGCAGTTCGGCGTGGCGCTGTGCGGTAGCGGCTTGGGCATCTCAATGGCGGTCAACCGCAACCCGGCTTGCCGCTGCGCGCGAGTAGACGAACCCTATTCAGCCACACTGGCACGCGAACACAACGACGCCAATGTCATCGCGATGGGCGCCCGCCTGACCGGGGTGGACATGGCCAAGGCCTGCCTCGACGCGTTTCTGGCCACATCTTTCGCGGGCGGCCGCCATGGCCCGCGCGTCGACAAGCTCTCACATCCCACCTGCTAAGGAACCGTTCGCCCGTGACCGACACCCTTGAAGCCCACGCTCCGATCCGCTCCGCCGGGTTTTTCAACGCGCATCTGGCGGACAGCGATCCCGAAGTGTTCGCCGCGATCAAAGGCGAGCTGCACCGCCAGCAGACCAAGATCGAACTGATCGCCAGCGAAAACATCACCAGCCGCGCGGTGCTCGAAGCGACCGGGTCGGTGTTCACCAACAAATATGCCGAAGGCTATCCGGGCAAGCGCTATTACGGCGGCTGCGAATATGCTGACGTGGTCGAAACCTTGGCGATCGAGCGGGCCAAGGCGCTGTTCGGGTGCGAATTCGCCAACGTACAGCCCAATTCGGGCAGCCAGATGAACCAGGCGGTGTTCCTGGCGCTGCTCAATCCGGGTGACAGCTTCATGGGGCTGGATCTCAATTCGGGCGGACATCTGACGCACGGTTCGCCCGTCAACATGAGCGGCAAGTGGTTCAAGCCCATCCCCTATGGTGTACGCGCCGAGGATGAGCAGCTCGATATGGACCAGGTGTTCAGTCTGGCCCGCGAGCACCGGCCCAAGCTGATCATCGCTGGCGGCACCGCCTATTCGCGGGTGTGGGATTTTGCCGCATTCCGCGCGATTGCGGACGAAATCGGCGCGATCCTGATGGTCGACATGAGCCATTTCTCAGGCCTCGTCGCAGGCGGCGCGCACCCCTCACCCTTCCCGCACGCGCATGTCGTCACCACGACCACGCACAAAAGCCTGCGCGGGCCGCGTTCGGGCGTGATCCTGACCAACGACGAAGCGCTGGCCAAGAAGTTCAACTCGGCAGTGTTCCCGGGGATGCAGGGCGGCCCATTGGTCCATGTCATCGCGGCCAAGGCGGTGGCGTTTCAGGAAGCGTTGCAGCCTGAATTCAAAGCCTATGCCCACCAAGTGGTCGCCAATGCCCGCGCGCTGGCGGCCAGTGTTGCCGAGCACGGCCTGCGGATCGTTTCGGGCGGAACTGACAACCACCTTATGCTGGTCGATCTGTCGCCAAAGAACGTTACCGGCAAGTCGGCGGAAAAGGGTCTCGACCGGGCCTGGCTCACTTGCAACAAGAATGGCGTGCCGTTCGATACCCGCTCACCATTCGTGACTTCGGGCATCCGGCTTGGCACCCCGGCCGGTACCACCCGCGGTTTTCGCGAGGATGAGTTCCGCCAAATCGGTCAGTTGATCGCCGAGGTAGTTGACGGCCTGTCCCACAATGGCGAGGAAGGCGATGCACAAGTCGAAGCCCGCGTCCGCGCCCGCGTCGAAGAGCTGTGCAACCGCTTCCCCATCTATCAGGAGCTTTGAACCATGAGCGATAACATCGTCGACGACGCCAAGGCGGAACTGTCAGGAATGGCCAAAGGCGGCGTACGCCACCCATCGACCAAGCCTGTGCTGGCCGCTGCTGCAGTTGGTGCGGTAGCTGGCATGTTCCTGCCCCTGCTGAGCGTGCCGGCCGGGATTATCATCGGCGCGGGCGCGATGTTCTACAAACGGCTCCGCCCCTAAGTGCGTTGTCCGTTTTGCGCGCATGACGACAGCCAGGTAAAAGATTCGCGGCCGACCGAGGACAACACTGCGATCCGCCGCCGCCGCCAGTGCGATAGCTGCGGCGCGCGCTTCACCACGTTTGAACGGGTGCAATTGCGCGAAGTGACCGTGGTCAAATCAAGCGGCGTGCGCGAGAATTTTGACCGCTCCAAGCTCGATCAATCAGTCGCGCTCGCTTGCCGCAAACGCGGGATTGCGCAGGAGCGGCTGGATCAGCTGGTCTCGGGCGTGCAGCGCCAGATCGAAACGCTGGGCGAAACCGAAGTTGCCGCCAGTGCGATCGGCGAAATGGTGATGGACGGCCTGCGCGCGCTCGATACCGTCGCCTACATCCGCTTCGCCAGCGTCTACCGCGATTTCACCGAAGCCAAGGACTTTGAGGAATTTGCCAGCACGGTGCGCGACGCCGGGGGGGAGTAGCCCGGCAATGGCTCATCCTTTCACAACCTACATGCTGCTCTGCGGGGACGGGTCCTACTACGTTGGGCATACCGACGAGCTTGCGCTCAAGCTGGCGCAGCATCAGGCCGGCACGCTTGATGATTACACCACCAAGCGTCAGCCGGTCGCGCTGGCCTGGTCGGCTCCGTTCGCGGATCAGGCTGCTGCCTTTGCTGCAGAACGCCGACTGAAGGGCTGGTCCCGCGCCAAGCGTGAGGCTTTGATAGCAGGCGATGAAGGCTTGGCCGCCCAACTGATGACCCGGGCGCCGATCTCTCGCATGGCTGCCCTTGCCAAAGTCGATCAGCCACAGGTCAACGCCCCCGTAATAGTGCTCGTCCGGCCGCAACTAGGCGAAAATATCGGCAAGGCGGCGCGGGCGATGCTCAACTTTGGGCTGAGTGAAATCCGGTTGGTCGCCCCGCGCGATGGCTGGCCTAACCCCAGCGCTGGCCCTGCTGCGGCGGGGGCAAATGTCGTGCTGGAACGAGCGCAGGTGTTTGACACCTTGGCCGAGGCAGTGGCCGATTGCGCGCAGGTTTACGCCACCACCGTGCGCAAACGCGGGGTGATCAAGCCCGTGGTCACGCCTGAGCAGGCCGCGCTGGCAATTCACCGTGACCCCGGGCGCTCGGCGCTGGTCTTCGGCCCGGAGCGGAGCGGCCTGGACAGCGACGATGTTGCCTTGGCCCGCGCGATCATCACGGTCCCAATCAACCCAGAATTCGCCTCGCTCAACCTCGCCCAAGCGGTGATCCTGTGCGCATATGAATGGTCAAAGGGCGTGGCGCTGGCTCAGCCCACCGCCGAAGAGATCCTTCCCCCAGCTCCGCAAGAGGCGCTCGAAGGGATGATCGGGCAGCTGGTCACCATGCTGGAGCCGACCGAATATTTCATGCCCGATAGTAAATCGGACGTGACCCGGCGGACCTTACGGTCGATCCTGACCAAGCCCGGTTGGAGCCATCTTGAGATCCGCACCTTGCGTGGGGTGCTGTCAGCGCTGCGGAGGGGCCCACGCCGGCCCTAGCGATTCCAGCTGAACCATGATATTTCGGCATAAATTCAGACACAGGAGTGCCCGATGCGGCCAATTCTCATTTCCCTCGGCGCGGCAATCTTGCTAGCCGCTCCGGCCTTGGCAGAAGACCAGCCCAAGCCCGCCGAACCACGCAAAATCTGCCGCACTTCGCAGCCACCGACCGGCAGTCACCGCCCCGGCAAGAAGGTGTGCAAGACCGAGGCGGAATGGAAAGGCTTTGACCATACGACGCTGGATTATGACCGCGTTGATACGGGTACGCCGATGCGTTCGCAGGGCGTTACTCCACCATAACAGCATCCCGGCTTGATCTTTGCGCCCAGCCCGGCTAGGGGCGCGCCTTCGCAATTGAGCGGGCACTCCGGTGAAGCCTGTCTCGCATTCGGTATTTTGGCTGAATGGTGCGGTTCCGGACTAGCGGCCAGGCACTCTGCCCAGCCATCACCAGCTTGCGGGCCTAAGCCTGCAGGTGCAAATTGAAGGATAGACGCGCCATGTCAAAGCGCCATGCATCGAAGTACAAGCTGGATCGCCGGATGGGCAAGAACATCTGGGGCCGTCCTAAGAGCTCGGTTAACCGCCGCTCGTATGGTCCCGGCCAGCACGGTCAGCGTCGCAAGAGCAAGGTTTCCGACTTCGGGATCCAGCTCCGCGCCAAGCAGAAGCTCAAGGGCTACTACGGCGACGTCACCGAAAAGCAGTTCAAACGCACCTATCAGGAAGCGTCGTCGATGAAGGGCGATACCGGTCAGAACCTGATCGGTCTGCTCGAGCAGCGGCTTGACATGATCGTGTACCGCGCCAAGTTCGCGCCGACGATTTTCTCGGCCCGCCAGATCGTTTCGCACGGCCACATCTATGTGAACGGCGTGAAGTGCAACATCGCCAGCCGCCGCGTGCGCCCGGGCGACGTGATCTCGCTGGGTGTGAAGGCCAAGGAAATGGCCCTGATCGCCGAAGCGCAGAGCCTGCCAGAGCGTGAAGTGCCTGACTATGTTTCACCCGACGGCACCGACAAGGTAAGCTTCGTCCGCGTTCCTACGCTCGACGAAGTGCCTTACCCGGTGAAGATGGAACCGAATTTGGTCGTCGAGTTTTACTCGCGCTAAGTCCGGCTCAATCGGCCAACAAATCGGGCGGTCCTGCGGGGCCGCCCTTTTTGTTTGCGCGCTTTAACCGACCGGTTAATAAGGCCGCGAACATTGACCCCTGGGGGAAATTCATGGAATTCGATGACGTCATCATGGGCCGCCGCTCGATCCGCGGCTATCTCGACAAGCCAGTGCCGCGCGAGCTTATCGAAGACGTGCTGGCTCTGGCGATGCGCGCCCCCAGTTCGATGAACACCCAGCCCTGGCATTTCCACGTGATCACCGGCGAACCGCTCGCGAAGATCCGTGCGGGCAATACCGAACGCATCCTGGCCGGTGAGCCTGACAGCCGCGAATTTCGCAAAGGCGTGCCCTTTGCCGGCGTCCACCGCGAACGCCAGATCGGCGTCGCCAAGCAGCTGTTTACCGCGATGGGCATTGCCCGCGACGATGCACCGGCCCGGCAGGACTGGGTGCTGCGCGGCTTTCGCCAGTTCGATGCTCCGGTCTGCGTGATCATCACTTACGACCGCGCCTGCGATGGCAGTGATGACAGTCCGTTCGATTGCGGCGCGGTCAGCACCGCGCTGGTCAATGCCGCCTGGTCGCGCGGGCTCGGCTGCGTAATCAACAGCCAGGGAATCATGCAAAGCCCGGTGGTGCGCGAACACGCGCATATCCCGGACGATCAGGTGATCATGAAGAGCATCGCGCTGGGGTGGCCGGATGAAAGCTTCCCCGCCAACGCTGTCGTTTCGGAACGCAAGAGCGTGGCTGAGGCGGCAGTATTTGTAGGGTTCGCAGACTAGAGCCCAACGCCGTAAATATTCCTGACTTGCCTCGGGTCTGGTTTGCTTTTATTGAATCGCTATACCGCTGCTTTAATGACAGCCCCATTAAAGACATCCGTCGCAATGTCACTCGCCACCAGCTTTTCAGAGTTCCAGCGCCTGCGCCTGCTGGTCGATGGGATCGACGCCGGATTGTGCTTGCTCGCTCCGGATTTCACGATCCTCGAACTGAACGACCCGGCGCTGCACATCGATGGTCGCCCCCGCGAAGCAGTGATCGGCCAGTCGCACTGGACCGCTTATCCGGGAACCGAACAACGCGCGGTCGGCAAGCTGTACAAAGATGTCATGGTCAGCCGTAAGGCGGAAATGCTCAAGCATACCTATCATTGGCCAGACGGGCGGGTCTCCTGCTTTGAGACTCGCGCTTTCCCGGTTGGCGATGAGTGCATCGGCATCTATTTCAGAGATATCACCGATCACCATGATGCCGAACAGCAACGCATTCAGAGCGAGCAGCGCGTCAAGGCGGCCGTTGCGGCAATCGACGGCACCGTCTGGACCAACAATGCCCAAGGCGAAATGGTCGGTGAGCAGCCCGCGTGGGGCGAATTGACCGGCCAAACTTTCGTTCAATACCAAGGCTTCGGGTGGGCCGCCGCAGTCCATCCCGATGACGCCCAGCCGACGATCGATGCATGGCAGATCGCCGTCGCGAACAAGCAACCGTTCACTTTCGAACATCGTCTACGGCGTCATGATGGCAGCTGGCGGCGGTTTGCGATCCACGCTATCCCCATCCTCGACGAGGGCGGGAATATCCGTGAATGGGTGGGTATCCACCGCGACGTTACCGATCAGCGCGCCAGTGAAGCGCGCCTGCGGCAGGTTGCCGAAATGGTCGACGCGGTGTTCTATGTTTATCAATTTGATACCGGCCAGGCTTTTTACGTTAGCCCGGCGTACGAGAAAATCTGGCGCAAAACGCCGCAGTCGGCTTACGCCACTCCGCGAAGTTTCATGGAGCCGATTCATCCCGGTGACCGGGATCGGATCAGGGCCGTCACCGATGCACTGCGCGACATGGAAAGCCGCACCGCCGAGTTCCGGCTGCTGTTTCCCGGCGGGGAAGAACGGATTATCCGCGACCAGACCTCGATGACGATCGATCCCGATACGGGCGCGCGCGTTCTGGTCGGATTTGCCACCGACGTTACTGACTATCGGCACGCGCAGGAACTGTTGGTGCGAAATGCGGAAACTTTCACCAATATGGTCGTGTCGAATCCATTCGGGATTTATGTGGTCGACGCCGACTTCAAGCTGTTTGAGGTAAGCCGCGGCGCGGCCAAGGTGTTTGAAAACATCGACCCGTTGACGGGCGGCGATTTTGCAGAAATTCTGCAAACCATCTGGGCGGAACCGTTTGCCAGTGAGGCCATTGCCCGCTTTCGCCATACGCTCGCCACAGGCGAGCCATATGTCAGCAAGACGACAACCGAACAGCGCGCCAATATCGATGAAGTCGAAGCTTATGATTGGCGAGCCGAGCGGATCATGCTGCCGGATGGCCGCTATGGCCTCGTTTGCTACTTTTATGATCTTTCCGAGCGCCTCAGCTACGAGCAACAGCTCAAATCGCTGATCGATGACAAGGAACTGCTGGCCCGTGAAATCGATCACCGGGTCAAAAATAGCCTGACAATCGTTGGCTCGCTGCTCTCAATGCAGCACGGTGCCACCACGAGCGAAGAAACCCGCGCGGCGCTGAGTGAGGCGCGCAGCCGGGTCATTGCGGTGGCACGGGTGCATGAACAGTTGCACAAGAGCCACCAGGTCGGGATTGTGGCCTTTGCTGACTATCTCAAGCAGCTCTGTCACGATCTTGAATACTCGCTGACCCGCACCGGAATGACGCTCGAATTCTCAGCCGATCACGTCGATTTGCCCGCCGAGCAGGCGATGACACTCGCCATCATTACCAACGAGCTGGTCACCAATGCCTATAAGCATGGCGGCGCAGCAGGCGCAAAAACGATCACCGTGCAACTCGCGCTGGTGAATGACAAATTGCAGTTGTCGGTCGGGGACGACGGCGCCGGTTTGCCGCCGAACCCGGCTGCCAAGCCGCCCGGGCTTGGCCTGCGCCTGATCAAGAACTTGAGCAAGCAACTGGGTGCCATTTTGACCATGCCTGCGCCGGCCGAGCCGGCGCGGTTCAGCTTGATCATGCCTTACAATCCGATCGCAGCGCCTGCTGATTAAGGGCGAACGCTAAGGCGCGATTGCCGAACCGTCCCACGCGAAGCAGCGCCCGCTGTCGTTGGGGGCCAACCCATCCAGTACCTTCAGCAGGTGCTGCGCAGACATAGCGGGCGTGAACAGCCGTTCGGGCGCCACCCCGCGCTGGAACGGCTGGCTGAGCGCGGTATCGACCGTGCCTGGGTGCAAGGCCGCACAGAACGCGTCAGGGCGGTTCCGCGCCAGCTCGATCGCCAAGGTCTTGATCAGCATGTTGAGCGCCGCCTTGGAAGCGCGGTAGCCATACCATCCGCCCAATGCATTATCGCCGATACTGCCGACCCGCGCAGACAACGCGGCAAAACCGGCGCGGCCTTTGCGCGGCAGCAGCGGCAGGAAATGCTTGGCAACCAGCGCCGGGCCGGTGGCATTGACCGCGAAGTAGCGGGCCAAAGCCTCGCCGCTCAGCTCGCTCCAGCGCTTCTCAGGCACTGCCCGTGCGCCTTGCAGCAAACCGGTCGCCACGATCACCAGATCGAGCGGTCCTGCCGCTGACAAGCGCTGCGCGGCGGCAGCGATGCTGGCCTCATCCTCCAGATCAATGAACTGGTCGGCTGGCGTTGCCGAGCGCATCAGCGAATGAACCTCGCAGCCGCTTGCCCGCAACTGCTCAGCCAAAGCCGCGCCGATCCCCCCCGATGCGCCGATCACCGCAGCCCGCGTCCAGCTCATGCGGCAGACGGCTTTGGATTATAGTCGCGCCGAAATTCCGCCGCCCACGCCGCAAATGCCCCCGTTGCAATCGCCCCACGCATCGCCGCCATCAGCGATTGGTAGAACGTCAGATTATGTTCGGTCAGCAGCATCGCGCCGAGGATTTCGCCCGACTTGATCACGTGGTGCAAATACGCGCGGCTATATTTCGTGCAGGCATCGCACGGGCAAAGCGGCTCCAGCGGGGCCGAGTCCTCGGCGTGCTTGGCGTTGCGCAGGTTGACCGGCCCGCCCCAGGTGAAGCCTTGCCCGTTGCGGCCCGAACGGCTGGGCAGCACGCAATCGAACATGTCGACCCCGCGCTCCACCGCGCCAACCAGGTCATCGGGCTTGCCTACACCCATCAGGTAACGCGGCTTGTCCGCTGGCAATTGGCCGGGGGCATAGTCGAGCACCGCGAACATCGCCTCCTGCCCCTCACCCACCGCCAGCCCGCCGATCGCGTAGCCATCGAAGCTGATCGCTTGCAGCGCATCAGCGCTGATCTGGCGCAAATCCTGATGCAATGCGCCTTGCTGGATCCCGAACAGGGCTGAACGCTCGGCATGCTCCACCCCGCTGTCAAACCCGGCGCGGCTGCGTGCGGCCCAGCGCATGCTCAGCTCCATCGATTTTTCGAGCACTTCACGGGGAGCATCAGCACGCGGGCATTCGTCAAACGCCATGACGATGTCACTGCCCAGCAAGCGCTGGATTTCCATGCTGCGTTCCGGGGTGAGCAAGTGCCGGCTGCCATCAATGTGGCTGGCAAAGGTCACGCCCTCTTCAGTGATCTTGCGCAGATCGCTCAGGCTCATCACCTGATAGCCGCCGCTGTCGGTCAGGATCGGACGGTCCCAATTCATGAATTTGTGCAAGCCGCCCAGCCGCGCGACACGTTCGGCGCCGGGCCGCAGCATCAGGTGATAGGTATTGCCGAGCAGAATGTCGGCCCCGGTCGCGCGGACGGTCTCGGGCTTCATCGCCTTGACCGTGGCGGCGGTGCCGACCGGCATGAACGCAGGCGTGCGAATCTCGCCCCGCCGCATCCGGATCACCCCGGTGCGGGCTTTGCCATCGGTGGCGGCAATATCGAACTGAAAGCGAGGAGCGGGCATGGTCTGCCCGCCCCTAGCCTCGGCTGACCAGTTAGTCGAGATCAGGCAGCCAGTTGCCGTGGAAGCCTGGCGGAATGCGATGCGGCACGTGCACCACGGCGACCGGCGGCTTGGTGATATCGGCGGCGTCCAGGATCACCAGATCGGTCGTATCGTTGGCAACGTCGATCACGTAACCCATCATCCAGCCATCGCCCTCGGGCGCGTCTGCAGCGCGCGGAACGAAGACGAATTCGCCGGGCACGCGCTCTGGGCCAAAGTCATGCGCCTGCCGCTCACCGGTTTTGAGGTTATGGCGATAAAGCGGCTGGGCATTCTGGAAGGCAATGTCGCCTCCTTCGGGCAGGCCAACGCTCCAGGCATAAGTATAGTCTTGCCCGAAGAAGCGCTCATCGGGACGCGGGAACTCCTGCGCGGTGGGATCAATGGTCTGGCGCGCCACAGTCTTAGCAGCCGGGTCAATCGTCCAGCGTTCAAGCCCGATCGGGCGACCGTTGGGGCCTTCCGGTCCTTCAGCGAACATCGTTTCATGGACCGCACTGTCGCAGATCACATTGCCAGCGGCGTCTTCATACGAATTGGCGACGTGGAACAGATAGCACGGCTCAACCGAACACCAGACGATGTCCTGCGCAGTGCCGTGGCGCGGCAGCAGGCCAACGCGGGCCTGATGATCAGGATTCCAGCGATAGGGAAAGCCCTGCCCCGCCACCAGCGATGCCATCGAAAAGGTCACCGGCAGATCGAAAATCAGCACGTAGTTTTCGGTGATCGTGCATTCGTGGATCGACGGCCCGTGCGCGACCGGGATCTCGATCTGGTGGTCCACCTTGCCCTCTGGCGAAAGCCGCACATACCAGATCTTGTCCGGGGTGGTTCCATCATAGGTCATCGCGTGCATTTCGCCGGTCATGGGATCGAGATGCGGGTGCGCGGTGAACGGCGCGGTCAAAGTGCCGCCAAAATCGGTGTAGGCGACCGTCTCGAGATTATCGTCGAGCACCGCCGGGCTGGAGCCAGCCTCAACAATCGCTGTGATTTTGCCGCCGATCTGGACGACGTTGGTGTTGACCCCGTCACGCGGAGTGCGGCGCGGGCCGGGTGCGGCTTTGGGCCCGCCAACTGCCTCGAGGGTCTGGCTGCGGATATAGCGGTTGCGGTACCACTCGGCCTTGCCGCCGATCAGCCGGATGCCGTGAACCATGCCGTCACCGATGAACCAGTGGTGCCCGCGCGGATCGGGTTTGAATGGGTTTGGCCCGATCCGGACATAGCGCCCGCCCAGTTGCGCCGGGATTTCGCCGGTGACGGCCAGATCGGTCAGCGTCAGCTCGGCCGTCATCGGGGTGTGCATACCGGTCAGAAAGGGATGATCGGCGGTTTTGGACATGCGCGCGCGGTTGAACCCGGCCACGCTTTGAATGCCTTTGGTCACAACCGAGCGGATTACGGTTTCAACTGCGCTTGCCATGATGCGAATCATCCTTTAATGTTTCCGCTGTAAACATACAGGTCATGATAACAGTGTCAACATCGAAACCAGAACCGCGCGGCTATCACCATGGCGACCTGCGCACCGCGCTGATCGACGCAGGTCTGGCCGTGCTGGAAAAGGCCGATGCAAACGCCGTTTCGCTGCGCGAACTGGCCCGCAGCGTCGGGGTTTCGGCCACGGCGGTCTACCGTCATTTCCCCGACAAGAAGGCATTGCTGGCGGCGCTGGCAGATGCTGGCGTTGCCCGATTGGGAGACGCCCAGCGCATCGCGTCAGAGCAAGCTGGCGGCGGCGCGGCAGGATTTGCGGCGACAGGGCGCGCTTATGTGCGGTTTGCGCTGGCCGAACCCGCATTGTTCCGTCTGGCTTTCACACACGGCAATCATGCTGGTTCCCCAACCGAAAGCAGCGACGCCGCATCACAGATGCTGCGCGGCTATGCCGAGCAGTTCGGCGGCGCGGATGCCGAACGCCTGACGCTGCAAGCCTGGGCCGTGGCGCACGGCCTGGCGATGCTGATGCTCGACGGCCGCCTGCCACCCGACGACTCGCTGATCGACCGGGTGCTGGATACGAAAACGCTGTTTCCGGCTCAGCCCGGCAGCAGCAGCGACGAATCGCCGTAACTGTAGAACCGGTATCCCTCGCCAATCGCGTGGGCATAGGCCGCCTGCATCCGCTCGCGCCCCATCAGCGCGCTGACGAGCATGAACAGCGTCGATTTGGGCAGGTGAAAGTTGGTCATCAACCCATCGACCGCTTTGAAGCGGTAGCCGGGGGTGATGAAAATGGCGGTATCGCCCGAAAAATCGGCGATTGTGCCATCATCGCGGGCGGCGCTTTCGAGCAGGCGGAGGCTGGTTGTGCCCACTGCAATCACGCGGTTGCCATTTTTTCGCACAGCGTTTAGCCGTGCTGCCGTATCAGCTGAAATCGTCCCCCATTCGGCGTGCATCTGGTGATCGGCGGTGTCTTCCACTTTAACCGGCAGGAAGGTCCCCGCCCCCACATGCAGCGTCAGAGTCTCCTGCCCGATCCCCGCCGAAGCCAGCGCGGCCAGCAGATCGGGCGTGAAATGCAGGGCAGCGGTGGGCGCGGCCACTGCGCCATCCTTGGCCGCAAACATCGTCTGATAGTCAGCTTCGTCCTGCGCATCGGTCGGGCGTTTTCCGGCGATGTAGGGCGGCAGCGGCATTTGCCCGACGCGTGATAGCAACACTTCGACCGGCTCTTCGCCCGCGAAGGCCAGGGTCCAGCTGCCGTCCGGCCAGCGCGCCTCGGCGATGGCCTGCACGCCGTTCCCGAATTCGATCACATCGCCCTCGTGCAGCCGCTTGGCGTTGCGCACGAACGCCTGCCAGCGGCGCAGATCGAGCCGTTTGTGTAGTGTCGCGCCGATCTTCGCGAGCCCGCGCCGCCCTTCAAGCTGGGCCGGGATCACGCGGGTATCGTTGAACACCAGCACATCACCCGCGCGCAGCAGGCTGGGCAAAGCGCGAACGGTCAGGTCGGCAAAGGCCCCCTCACCCGGCACCAGCAGCAGGCGCGCGGCATCGCGCGGCCGCGCTGGGCGCAGGGCAATCAGGTCAGTGGGAAGCTCAAAATCGAACAGGTCAACGCGCATGCGCCGCCCTTAGCGCCAAGCGCCGCTCAGTTCGACTTCGAATTGTTCAGCATGGCCGGGGTGATTACCGGGGCGGCCACCGGAGCAGCCTGCGGCGGCGGGACCGGCTTGCCTTCCGACAGCAGCGACGCTTGCACAATCTTGGTCGGATTGGCTGGCGGTTCGCCGCGCTGGATCGTGTCGATCACGTCCATGCCCGAAATCACCCGGCCAAAATTGGTGTAGCGATGATCGAGCGCGAAGCGCGGCATGAACACGATGAAGAACTGGCTGTTGGCCGTGTCCGGAGCGTCGGTGCGCGCCATCGCCACAGTGCCGCGAACGTGCGGCATGAAGTTGAATTCGGCCTTGAGATCCGGCATCGTCGAACCGCCAGTGCCGGTCCCGGTCGGATCGCCGGTCTGCGCCATGAAGCCATCGATCACGCGGTGGAAAATGATCCCGTTGTAGAAGCCCTGGCTTACCAGCGTCTTGATCCGCTCGACATGTCCGGGCGCCCAGTTCGGCATCAACCGGATCATCACCCGTCCGCCGTTCGAAAGATCGAGCACCAGCACGTTCTGCGGATCGTGGCTGGGATCGGGATCGACCACCGCGCTCATCACCGGCGCAGCAGGCGCAGCGACGGGCTTGGCTTTCGCCAAAACCGGCGTCGTCGGAAGCGACAAACCGAGGAACAGGCCAAGGGACAGAGCGGCAAGGGTGCGGCGATTCATGAGGATCAGTTACTCGCAAGTGGCGTTAGCTGCGCCAGATAGCCGCGCTAACATGACATGGCAATGAACGGATGGGCAATGAACGGATTGGGCAAAGCCCCGTCCGCATTTACTTGGCAATCCGCGCGGTAACATCGGCGCGCACCGCCGGGCTGACGAACTTGGCGATATCGCCGCCATACAGTGCGATTTCCTTGACCAGCCGCGAAGAGATCGGCTGCAGCGAGACATCGGCCATCAGGAACACCGTATCGACCCGGTCGTTAAGCTGGCGGTTCATGCCCGTAAGTTGATATTCGTACTCGAAATCGGTCACTCCGCGAATCCCGCGGATCACCACCGATGCGCCCTGCGCTTCGGCAAAGTCCATCAGCAGCGAATTGAAGCCGACTACCTTGATCCGGGCGTTGCCGATCCCGGCAACTTCGCGCTCGACCATCGCGATCCGTTCGGCGTCGGCGAACATCGGGCTTTTGGCGGCATTGGTCGTGACGCCGATAATCAGCTCGTCGACGAATTTGGCCCCGCGCTCGATGATATCCATGTGGCCCAGGGTGATCGGGTCAAACGTCCCGGGATAAACGGCAATGCGTTTGGTCATCAGTGGTCCCTCTCCACGACATAGCGTGCCAGTGCGCGCAAGTTGTCTGCTTCCTGCCCGTGCTGCGCCAGATGCGCAATGGCCTGATCGGTCAACATCCGCGCCTGCTCACGCGCCCGCTCGGCCCCCAGCAAGGCGACAAAAGTCTGCTTGCCGGCGTCGGCATCCTTGCGCAGCGCCTTGCCCGCTGCCGCCGGATCGCCTTCATGATCGAGCAGGTCATCGGCGATCTGGAAAGCCAGCCCAAGATCGCGGGCATAACCGCGCAGGTGCGCCCGGCCCTCCGCCGGAACCCGCCCCAGCACCGCGCCCATTTCAACCGCGGCGGACAGCAGCGCGCCGGTCTTGAGCTGTTGCAGCCGGGTGATCGCAGGGTGATCGAGCGCTTTGCCCTCCCCCGCAATGTCGAGCACCTGGCCGCCAACCATGCCCGCGGCCCCCGCCGCGCCGGCCAGCACGCCGACCAGCTCGGCCCGCACAAACGGATCGCCGCTGGTGGCCTGATCGGCCAGCACCTGAAAGGCGAACGCCTGCAAGGCATCGCCGACCAGCACCGCCAGCGCCTCGCCGTAAGCGACGTGCAGCGTTGGTTTGCCATGGCGCAGGTCGTCATTGTCCATGCACGGCAGATCATCATGGACCAGCGAGTAGATGTGCACCGCCTCGATCGCTGCTGCCGCGCGCAAGGCCTGGGTGCGGTCGGCCCCGTACAGCGCGGCGGTAGCGGTCAGCAGCAGCGGACGCAGCCGCTTGCCCCCGCCAATCGCGGCATAGCGCATCGCTTCGATCAGCGGCGCGCGTTCATCATCGGGCAAGGGCAGCAAAGCCTCAAACGTCGCATCGATATCGCGCGCGATTGCGGCCATAGCCTCGCGCAGCAGCGGGTCGGCGGCCACTGTCATGCTCAGTCGTCAAATGGCTGGACGGCCACCGCTTCGCCGCCGGGGCCGGTCACGATCCGGTCAATCCGGGCCTGCGCCGCATCGAGCCGCGTCTGGCAATGTTTGCGCAGCTGCTCGCCTTGTTCATACAGGCTGATCGTCGCATCGAGCGGCACTTCGCCGCTTTCCAGCTTGCGCACAATCTCTTCCAGCGCCTTCAGCGCATCCTCAAAGCTCAGCGCGGTAATCGCGGGATCGGTGTCGCTCATGCCATAGAGCATTGACCGCGCAGCGCGCAGGGGTCAAGTTAGGAGCACCGCGGCAAGGGCCGCTTGGGGAGATTTATGTACGCAAAATTGCTTTTGGCCTACGTCGTGACTGCGCTGGCCTTTGGACTGCTCGATGCGATCTGGCTGCGGACCGCCGCGCCGGTGCTTTACCGCCCCGCTTTGGGTGATGTGCTGGCTGACAAGTTCCGGCTTGCCCCGGCAGTCGCGTTTTACGTGATCTATGTCGCGGCCTTGACCTATTTTGCAGTGGTCCCCGGAATTCTCAGCAATGGCGCGATCGGCACCACCATGTTTGCCGGGGTGCCGCTGTCGATCCTGCACGGCGCGATCCTGGGGCTGGTCTGCTATGCCACTTATGACCTGACCAATCAGGCGACGATGAAGGTCTGGCCGGTTCAGCTGACGCTGATCGACATGGCCTGGGGCACGGTCGCCAGCGGCTTTGCAGCCGGCCTCTCCACTTTCGTGGTGACCCGCGTCGCTGGCGGACTGACCTGAAATGTTTATCGGGCACTGGGCACCGGCACTGGTCGTAGCGGCCAAGCGCCGGTCGCCCGGGCTCGCGACTTTGTTTGTGGCCGCGCAACTGGTCGACTGGGCGTTTTTCCTGTTCGTGCTGATGGGTGTGGAGCACATGCGCTTCACCCCCGGTATCAGCGCCATGAATCCGATGGATCTATACGACATGCCCGTCAGCCATAGTCTGAGGGGAAGCTTTGCTTTCGCGATGGCTATGGTCGGGCTCGTCCTGCTTCTGACCCGTGACCGGATCGGCGCGCTGCTGGCGGGCGCCGTCGTGCTCTCTCACTGGCTGCTCGATTTGCTGGTCCATGTCCCCGATCTGACCTTGGCCGGCAGCCCGCCCAAACTGGGTTTCGGGTTGTGGAATTACCCAATGATCGAAATGCCGCTCGAACTGGCGATAACCTTCGGTGCGCTGTGGCTGTATGTCCGCGCCCGCCAGCCTGCGCCGCTGCGAGCGGGTGTGCTGGGCGCGCTGCTGCTGGCCTTGCAGCTGTTCAACTGGTTCGGCCCGGTCGCCCCTGAAGTGACTCCTGCAACCAGCTATCTCGCCTTGTTCGCTTATGGCCTGGCGACGCTGGCAGCATGGTGGATGGGGAAAAGCGCGAGCGCAGACCCCCAAGCGGGCTAGCCCTCAACTCCGCAGGCGGCTATGCGCCCGCGCATGCCCAGCACCGCTTCCGAAATTACGCCCGACGTCGTTGCCGCTCACGGCTTGTCCGAAGAGGAATATGCCCGCGTGCTGACCGCGCTGGGCCGCGCGCCCAATCTGGTCGAGCTGGGCATCTTCTCGGTGATGTGGAGCGAGCATTGCTCGTACAAATCGAGCAGGCTGCACCTCAAGAAATTGCCAACCGAAGCGCCGTGGGTAATCTGCGGCCCGGGCGAAAACGCGGGCGTGATCGACATCGGCGACAACATGGCCTGCATCTTCAAGATGGAAAGCCACAACCACCCCAGCTACATCGAGCCGTACCAAGGCGCAGCGACCGGCGTGGGCGGGATCCTTCGCGATGTGTTCACCATGGGCGCGCGGCCGGTGGCCAACCTCAACGCACTGCGCTTCGGCGATCCCCAACATCCCAAGATGAAGAGCCTGGTCAAGGGCGTGGTCGCGGGGATCGGCGGCTATGGCAACTGCGTTGGCGTACCCACGGTGGGCGGCGAAACCAACTTCCACAGCGCCTATGACGGCAATATTCTGGTCAACGCGATGACCGTGGGCGTCGCCGATCAGGACAAGATCTTCTATTCCGCCGCCACCGGCCTAGGCAACCCGATCGTCTATGTCGGCTCCAAGACCGGACGCGACGGGATCCACGGCGCGACGATGGCCAGCGCCGATTTTGGCGATGACATCGATGCAAAACGCCCGACGGTGCAAGTCGGCGATCCATTTGTCGAAAAGCTGCTGATCGAGGCTTGCCTTGAACTGATGGCGACCGACGCGATTGTCGCGATTCAGGATATGGGCGCGGCCGGACTGACCTCGTCGAGCGTCGAGATGGCGACTAACGGCAAGGCCGGGATCGTGCTCAACATGGACATGGTGCCGTGCCGCGAGCAGGGTATGACGCCCTATGAAATGATGCTGAGTGAGAGCCAGGAGCGGATGCTGATGGTGCTCAAGCCCGGCAAGGAGCCGATGGCCGAGGCGATTTTCAAGAAATGGGAACTCGACTTCGCGGTGATCGGCGAAGTCACCGATACCGGCCACATGGTGCTGACCTTCAAGGGCGAAGTGGTCTGCGATATCCCACTCGGGCCGCTCGCCGAAGACGCGCCGCTGTATGACCGGCCGCACCTGAGCCTCGCGGAGTACAAGGTCTGGGCCAATGTCGCGCCGCTGGGCGAAGTGCCCGAAAGCACCGATATCGGCGCGGATCTGCTCAAGCTGATGGCCTGCCCCGATTTGGCCAACCGGCGCTGGATCTGGGAGCAGTATGACAGCCAGGTCGGCGCGGATACGCTGCAGAAGAGCGGCGGTGACGCAGCGGTGGTGCGGCTCCACGGCAGCAAAAAAGCGCTCGCCATGACCACCGACTGCACCCCGCGCTATTGCTACGCCGACCCCTACGAAGGCGGCAAGCAGGCGGTGGCGGAAACGTACCGCAATATCTCGGCAGTGGGCGCCAAGCCCTTGGCCATCACCAATTGCCTAAACTTCGCCAACCCGCAGCGGCCCGAAATCATGGCGCAGATCGTCGAGTGCCTGCGCGGCATGACCGACGCCTGCCTGGCGCTCGACTACCCGATCGTGAGCGGGAATGTGTCGCTGTATAACGAGAGCAAGGCGACCGGCGGTGGCAGCGCGATCCTGCCGACGCCCGCGATTGGCGGCGTTGGCCTGATGGACGACCATGAGAAGATGGCGACGATTGGGTTTAAGGCTGAGGGTGACATCATTTTTCTGGTTGGCAATTCTGCTCAGGCTGACCCAGTACTTCACGGAAAGATAAAGCCTGGGCACATGGGACAGTCACTTTGGCTCAGAGAATGCCACGGACTGGAAAATGGTCCACCGCCTCCAGTCGACTTGGCAAACGAATTGCTAGTTGGGAGTGCGATTCGCGATTTGATTGGCGCCGGTTTGGTAAGCTCGGTCCATGACGTCTCCGACGGAGGTTGGTTGGTTGCGGTAACAGAAATGGCATTGGCAGGCGGGCTAGGTGCCCACCTCCAAGGAGCTTGGTTGTATCACGACCCGTTTTATTCCGCTGGTCTCTTCGCAGAAGATCAGGGCTACTACGTTGTTTCTTGTACTACCGACAACCGCACCCGGATCATGGAAAAGCTGAACATGGCGGGCGTCGAATTTGTTGAGCAGGGTTACGTAAGCGGTCAAGATATCGTGATCCCAAAAGACGAAGTGTATTCTGAAGTCAGAGTCCCCCTGACCGCACTGCGCGAAGCCAGCGACAGCTTCTTCCGCGACTGGATGGAGAGCTGACGGCCGGGTTCCCAATTCCGTCACCCCGGGCTTAACCCGGGGTCCCGCTGTTCTTCGGGCCTTGCGCTAAGGACTGCGAACCAGGAAAAGGCAGCGGGACCCCCGGATCAAGTCCGGGGTGACGCGGAGCGGGGCGGGGTAGTGGTGATCTACTTCGTTCAGATCAAAGGAGCGGTCAGGTGAATTCAGGCTATTCTGGCAAACCCCTCGCCTTGAAACTCGGCCTGCGCGATAGCCAGCGGGTGTGGTTCGACAATATGCCCGCCAGCGTCGCGGATGAAATCGGCGACTATGCGCTCGATCTGATCGTGGTGGCCGATCCCGCCGAAGGGATCGATGCGGCGCATATTTTCGTGACCGAGCGCACGCGACTGGAACAGCTGCTGGTGCAGCTGCGCCACCAGATCGCTCCTGCGGGGCAAGTCTGGGTCAGTTGGCCCAAACAGGCCTCAAAAGTGCCGACCGATATAACCGAAGACACCATCCGCACGGTGTGCCTGCCGCTGGGTTTGGTTGACACCAAGGTCTGCGCGGTGGACGAGGTCTGGTCGGGGCTCAAACTGGTGATCCGCAAAGAACTGCGCTGAGCGACCCAAATTGAAAGCACATTGTCATGGCCGATCTCTACCTCAAGGCGCTCGAGAGCGAACGCAAGAGCCTGTGGGCCGCCTGCCGCCTCAAAGGCCTGGCCAAAGGCACTCCCGAACGCCTGCGGATAGAAACGCTGGATAAGCTGATCGGCGATCACAAAGGTAAGGCTAAGAAGTAGTCGTCGTCCCCGGACGACGCGATGATCAGGCCGCCTTCTGCTCCGGTGGGAGCAGGTTGTAAGGATCGATCCCCGCTGCACGCCATTTGGCATGCGCCTCGCGATAGTAGTGCGGCGGAACGATCCCCAACTCTGCCCGCAGCTCGTCGAGCGGCTTGGCTAGCAGTTCGAGGATCGGCTGTTCGATCAGCCGCGGGCAGGCTTTGCCCATGCGCTGCGCTTCCCGCACCGCGCGGAAAATCGGCACTTTGACCGTGCCACGCTTGGCTATTTCCAGCGCTCCGGCATAGCCCAGGAACAAGTGTGCCAAGGCCGGCTGCTGGCTGTAGGTAAACGCCAGCACGCACTGCTCACCCAGCGCATCGCGGCCAAACCCACTGAGGATGTGCATCAGATCGTGGGTGTCGCGGACCCGCTGGAAATACCAGTCGGCCTGATCGTTGAAATACTGATCGGGGCGGCGGTACTTGTCGAGATCGTCAACCAGGCCTTGCGCCGACAATCCTTCACGCTCCATGAAATCGCAATATGCATGCGCGAGCGAGCCGGCGGGCATTTTGCGCAGCGCCGCGTGATCATCAAGGATAGCCACCAGCGATGGCTCGCTGGCCCGGATCGCTTGGCCACGCGGCGTCGAAAGGAAAGCCACCGCCGCATCATACGCCCCGCGCCACGGCAGCGATTCGAAGATCGGCGAAACCTCGGCGGTGTTTTCCTTGTCCTTAATCAGGTTCTTGAAATGATGCCAAGCCTTGGGAAAATTGTAACGCGGGCGCGGACGCTCCGGTAAAATAATTGGCAGATCAGCGGCCACAGGGACCGGGGAGAGCGAGGCGGTCATCATGTTCATGAGATCCACTATATCTACTACTGACACCAATGTCAATACCCGTGGTTCCGGCTAGTCGAGCTTTAAGTCTCCGCCCATTCCTCGCGCGCGATCCCCAACAGCCTCAGCACGTCGGCCAGATCGCCACGGTCGATCCAACCGTGAGCCGCAGCGCGCGCCTTGGGCTTGGCGCGGTAAGCCAGACCATAGCTGGCCGCCTGCAGCATCGGAATATCGTTGGCGCCGTCACCAGTTGCCAAGCTGGCACCGCCTTCAGCCGCAATGACAGCCTCACGCAGCACACGTTCCTTGACTGCACTATCGACGATATTACCCAACAATCCGCCGGTCAGCTTACCATTTGCCACAGCAAGCCGGTTGCCGACCACGCGCTCAAACCCAAGCCGCGCGGCGACTGGGTCAGCAAATTGGTGGAACCCGCCGGTTACCAGCACCGTCTGGCAGCCATGCGCCTTCAGCGTTGCGACCAGCACCCGCGCGCCGGGCATGTCGCGAATTCGCTCGTCGAGGCATTGCTGGATTGCCGCTTCGGGCAGGCCCGCCAGCAGCCCTACCCGCTCCGCCAGCGCTTCAGCAAAATCGAGTTCACCCTGCATCGCCCGTTCGGTAATCGCGGCGATCTGCGGCTTGATCCCCGCAAAATCGGCCAGCTCGTCAATGCATTCCTGCCCGATCATGGTCGAATCCATGTCCGAGACGAAGACCTGCGGCACTTGCGGCAAGTGATCGGTCACCAGCAGGTCGCTCGGCGAGAAATGACGGTCGAGCACGCCGCGCAGACCATCGGCGCTGCCGCCGTCAATCATGAATTGCAACACGCTGTCGTCATGCGGCAACGGATCGGCGCCCAGCACTTTGGCCCCCTGCCCCTCCAGCGCGCGCACCGCCGCGTCATGGCTTGCGGACAAGTGCGTCTGATCTGCTATTACCCGCGCGATGAGCACGCCCAATTCCTCGTTATCGGCCCAGCGGCCGCCGCTGGCGCTCATCGCAGGGCCGACCGCCAGCGGCAAGAGCGATCTGGCAGTCCGGTTGGCACTCGCGCTCAAAGCCCGTGGGCGTGAAGCGCTGGTGATCAATGCTGACAGCGCGCAGGTCTATGCCGACCTGGCGGTATTGTCTGCCCGCCCCTCGACTGAGGATATGCAGGGGATCGAGCACCGGCTGTTCGGCGAGTGGGATGGGGCACAGGCCTGTTCAGCGGCGGATTGGGCAGCTGCGGCGCGGGCTGTAATCGCTGAAACTCACGCGCGCGGGGCTGTCCCGATCCTGGTTGGCGGCACCGGGCTATATATCCGCACGCTGCTCGATGGGATCGCTCCGGTGCCAGCCATCGATCCGGCCGTGCGTGAGGCGGTGCGAGCTATGCCAACGGCCAAGGCCTATGCGGCCCTACTGCTCGAAGATCCGACACGGGCCGCTCTGCTCGCCCCGGCGGACTCCACGCGGATCGCCCGCGCCTTAGAAGTGGTGCGCTCAACCGGTCAGCCGTTGGCGCATTGGCAAGCTCACCTCAGTGGCGGGATTAGCGCGCAGGTGGCCCTGCACCCGGCTGTTCTAATGCCGCCCCGCGAGTGGGTTTACGCTCGCTGCGACCTGCGGTTTGCGCAAATGCTGGAACACGGCGCGGCGGATGAGGTTGCAGCACTACTGGCGCGCAGGTTTGATCCGGATATGCCGGTGATGCGGGCGATCGGGGTGGCCGAACTGACGGCGCAGCTGCGCGGTGATTGCACAATGGCGCTGGCGCTAGCCCGCGGTGCGCAGGCCACTCGCAACTATGCCAAGCGGCAATTCACCTGGATGCGCAACCAGCTGCCGCCCGAATGGCCACGGGTCGAAGAAATTAGTTACGATGCAGGCGTCATATTTGTATCATTATTGCGTGATTGAAGGTTGACATGACATTTCATGTCACATAGAGCGCGCATCGAGATCAGCTCTTGCACAAGAGCCCCGAGTTGGAGAGGAGACCCGGCGCAGGTGCCCGAACGGTACCAGCGCCGGGTCCGTCCATTAAATGGACCGGCGCGGGAAAGTGAAAGGTCAGAACGTGAGCGAGGAGCGCAGCGGCGCCAGTATTCTGGTGGAAAGCCTGGTCCGGCAGGGGGTCGAATTCGTGTTCGGCTATCCCGGCGGCGCAGTGCTGCCGATTTACGACGCGCTGTTCGGCGATGCCCGGATCCGGCACATTCTGGTCCGCCATGAAGCCGGCGCGGCCCACGCCGCCGAAGGGTATGCCCGCTCTACCGGCAAGCCCGGCGTGGTGCTGGTCACCTCGGGCCCGGGCGCCACCAACGCTGTCACCGGGATCGCCGACGCCTTTATGGATTCGATCCCCTTGGTGGTGATCACCGGGCAGGTTCCGACCGCGCTGATCGGTTCGGATGCGTTCCAGGAAGCCGACACCATCGGCATCACGCGGCACTGCACCAAGCACAACTATCTGGTCAAAGACCCCGCAGATCTGGCGGGTATCATCGACGAGGCGTTCCAGATCGCCACCACCGGCCGCCCCGGCCCGGTGGTGATCGATATTCCCAAAGACGTGCAGATCGCCTCGGCCATGCTGGCCGATGGTCCGCCACAGCGGGTGCAGCGCTATAACCCGCCCAGCACCGGCAGTGCGCGCGACATTGCGCGCGCAATTGAGCTGATCGCCAATGCCAAAGCGCCGATTTTCTACACCGGCGGCGGAGTCATCAATTCCGGTCCGCGCGCAACCGAGCTGCTGCGCCAATTGCAGGCGCTGACCGGCGCGCCGGTCACCTCGACCCTGATGGGTTTGGGCGCGTTCCCGGCCGATCACGCCGACTGGCTCGGCATGTTGGGGATGCACGGCACGTTCGAAGCCAACATGGCGATGAACCGCGCCGATCTGATCATTGCGCTGGGCGCGCGGTTCGATGACCGCGTCACTGGCCGCCTCGATGCGTTCGCGCCAAATTCGACTAAGATCCACATCGATATCGACCGCGCATCAATCAACAAGGTTGTGCCGGTTGACCTGCCGATCCTGGGCGATTGCGCCAAGGTGCTTGAGCAGCTGATCGAAGCGTGGGGGTCCCGCAAGGCGCAGGACCTGACCGAATGGAAAGCCCGGATTGATGGCTGGCGCGCGCGGCAAAGTCTGGCTTACCCAGCCAACAGCAGCGCGATCATGCCGCAGCTGGCGGTCGAGCGATTGTTCGAGCTGACCAAGCACCGCGACCCAATCATCGCCACCGAAGTCGGCCAGCACCAGATGTGGGCAGCGCAGTATTTCCACTTCTTCGGTCCCAACAAGTGGCTGACCTCAGGCGGGCTCGGCACGATGGGCTATGGCTTGCCCGCGGCAATCGGCGCGCAGTGCGGCAATCCCGAAGCCCTCGTGATCGACATCGCCGGGGACGCCTCGATCCAGATGAACATCCATGAGCTTGGCACCGCCAGCCAGTTCCGCCTGCCGGTCAAGGTGTTCATCCTCAACAATGAATGGATGGGCATGGTCCGCCAATGGCAGGAATTGACCTATGAGAGCCGCTATTCAGAGAGTTACAGCGATAGCTTGCCAGACTTTGTCAAGTTGGCCGAAGCCTATGGGTGGAAGGGCATCCGCATCGATGAACAGGCCGGGCTCGACGCTGGTATTCAGGCGATGATCGATCATGACGGCCCGGTGATCGTCGATTGCCGCGTCGCCAAGGAAGCCAATTGCTATCCGATGATCCCATCGGGCGCCGCCCATACCGAAATGATCCTCTATGGTGACAAAGTTGCCGGATCGATGGATGATGCGGCCAAGGCGCTGGTGTGATGATGAAGATGAAGAAAGAGGCGTCGGAACGCCATGTCCTGACCGTCATGGTCGATAACGAGGCGGGGATTCTCGCCAAGATCGCCGGGCTGTTTACCGCGCGCGGGTACAACATCGACAGTCTGACCGTAGCCGACATTACCGAGAACCACTCGGTCAGCCGGATCACGATTGTCACGCACGGGCCGCCCGCAGTGATCGACCAGATCCACGCCCAGCTGGAACGGCTGGTGCCGGTCCACAAGGTTATCGACTTGACCGAAGCGGGCGACCACGTCGAGCGCGAACTGGCCTTGGTCAAAGTAGCCGGGACCGGCGATGCGCGGGTCGAAGCTTTGCGTCTGGCCGATGTCTTTCGCGCCAGCGTGATCGACACTACCACCAGCAGCTTCGTGTTCGAACTGACCGGCGCGCCCGACAAGATTGACCGCTTCATCGCCTTGATGCGCGAACTGGGGCTGGTCGAGGTTGGCCGCACCGGCGTGGTCGGGATGATGCGCGGAGCGACTGCGGCATGAGAATCCGGCATCTGGCCATGTTGCTCCTTGCGACGAGCGGCACTCTTGGAGCGGGTACCCCGCACGAGATTTCCTACCTTGCGACCATCAGCGGGTCGTGTTCGGGCCTAGTTATCGCTGACGTCGAACAAAATGCCGAATGCCCCGACAAGCTTCTCAACACGGCATATGCGGACAACTATTCCAGCTTTAAGGTGATGACGAAGAACGGCATGGTGATCAGCTTCTTCGGCTACGATCACGAAGCTGTCGGCGACACTGCGCACCTCACTGTCGAGCGTATACTGATCACGCCCGTCCCGAAGGAAGAGCCAGGCGACACGGTCGTCAGCCTAGCCAAAAAGGCAATGGCGCTGACGCAGGATCTGCCTGCCATCGGAGACTGCGAATACAGCAACCCCGCTCTGCCCGACAGTCACGTGAATTGCGCCGCCACCGCGGCCGGCAAGACCTACTCGTTCAAGTTCCACCCGACCGACTTCCAAGTGGCAGCTCCGTCGAACTGATTCATACCATACTTTCAATAGGAAGCTTAAAATGAAGGTTTACTACGACGCCGACTGCGATCTGGGTCTGATCACCGGCAAGAATATCGCCATCGTCGGCTATGGCAGCCAGGGCCACGCCCATGCACAGAACCTGCGTGACAGCGGCGTGGCGAACGTTGCCATTGCGCTGCGCGAAGGCTCGGCCACCGCCAAAAAAGCGGAAGCCGCCGGCTTCACGGTGATGTCAAACAAGGACGCGGCCAAGTGGGCTGACATCCTGATGATCCTGGCCCCCGATGAAACGCAGGCGGCGATCTGGGAAAATGATCTGAAGGACAACATGAAGCCCGGCGCGGCGCTGGCCTTTGCGCACGGCCTCAACATCCACTTCGGGCTGATCGAAGTCCCCGCCGATCTCGACGTGATCATGATCGCGCCCAAGGGTCCGGGCCACACCGTGCGCAGCGAATACGTCAAAGGCGGCGGCGTGCCGTGCCTGATCGCGGTGCATCAGAACGCCAGCGGCAACGCGCATGATGTGGGACTGGCCTATGCCAGCGGCGTCGGCGGCGGGCGCAGCGGGATCATCGAGACCAATTTCAAGGAAGAATGCGAAACCGATCTGTTCGGCGAGCAAGCCGTGCTGTGCGGTGGGATCACCCACCTGATCCAGGCCGGGTTTGAGACCTTGGTAGAGGCTGGTTACGCCCCCGAAATGGCGTATTTTGAGTGCCTCCACGAAACCAAACTGATCGTGGACTTGCTGTACGAAGGCGGCATCGCCAACATGCGCTACTCGATCAGCAACACCGCCGAATACGGCGACATCACCACCGGGCCGCGGATCATCACCGCTGAAACCAAGGCCGAAATGAAGCGCGTGTTGGCCGACATCCAGTCCGGCCGGTTCGTGAAGAACTTCGTGCTCGATAACCGCGCCGGCCAGCCCGAGCTGAAAGCCGCGCGCAAGGCCGCGCAGGCGCACCAGATCGAGCAGACCGGCAGCCAGCTGCGCGCGATGATGCCGTGGATCGGCAAAAACAAGCTGGTCGATCAAGCCAAGAACTGAGCACCGCAGGACTCGCAGACGGCGTCAGGCCATCAAAGCAAACGCCGTCTGCAGTTCGCGCACGAAGGCCTCGGGCTGTTCCCACGCGGCAAAATGCCCGCCTTTTTCCATGTCGCCCCAGTGGACCAAGTTCTTGTAATTGCGCTCGGCCCATTTGCGCGGAGTCGGCAGGATTTCCTTGGGGAACGCGCTGACCGCCACCGGCAGATCGATCTGCTGCGGGGCGAAGCTGCCGAAGCTTTCCCAATAAAGCCGCGCTGAAGAAGCGCCGGTGCCGGGCAGCCAGTACAGCATCAGGTTATCGAGGATCTGATCGCGGCTGAGCGCGTCGTAAGGCGAGCCCTGATTGTCGGTCCAGGCCCACATCTTTTCAAAGATCCAGCCCGCCAGCCCCACCGGGCTATCGACCAGACCGTAACCTAGGGTCTGCGGCCGGGTGCGCTGCTGGGTGGAATAGCCGGCGTCCCGGTCCTGATAATATTTGAGCGCGGTCAGCGCCTTGAGCTCACTAGCTGACGGGTCTGCCATATCCTCAGGCAATGGCCGCCCGATCGGCATGTTGAGGTGAATGCCAAGACACCCAGGAGGCGCCTGCACCCCGATTGCCGTAGTCACCGCACTGCCCCAATCGCCACCTTGCGCGAACCAGCGGATGTAACCCAAACGGCCCATCAGTTCAGCCCAGGCCCGCGCGATTTTCTCAACGCCCCAGCCGGTACCAGTCGGTTTGCCCGAAAAGCCAAACCCCGGCAGCGAGGGCGCGACTACGTGAAATGCTTGCGCGCCGTCTGTCGGGTTAGCCAGCGCCTCGACCACGCCCATGAATTCGATCACTGAGCCCGGCCAGCCGTGTGTCATCACCAACGGCAGCGCATCTGCGCGCGGTGAGCGGACGTGGAGGAAGTGGATATCGAGCCCGTCGATTTCAGTCTGGAACTGGCCCAGCGCATTCAGTCGCGCTTCGCAGCGCCGCCAGTCATAGCCATCGCGCCAATAAGCGGTCAGGTCCTGTAGCGCGGCGAGCGGGGTCCCTTGGCTCCAGTCGCTGACCGTCTCGCGCTCGGGCCAGCGGGTCTGGCCAAGTCGGCTGCGCAAATCATCCAGCGCCGTTTCGGGCATGGCCAAAATGAACGGCCGGACTTCGTTCATGCCGAAGCTCCCAGCGCAGCCCGTGCTGCAGCCTCCACCTTGGCGCGGCTCGCCAGAGTGATGGTCGAACTGGCCTTGGCGAGCAAAGTCCCGACAGAATCTTTAAGCGTGCCTTCGACAAACGCCGTGCGCCGGCCGCCCTGCACCACCCATGCTTCGGCCAGCACCAGGCCCGGCCGGGTCGGGGCGAAGAAGCTGACTTTGATTTCGAGCGTCATCGGCACCATTTCGTCACCCGGCATCGCCATCACCGCGTGCGCCATCGCCGCGTCGATCCAGCCGGTAACAAAGCCGCCCTGCACCACGCCTCCCGAATGGCATTGCGCTGGCGTTGCCCGGTATTCAAGGCAAGCGCGGCCTTCCGGCGCGACCGAAACAATCCGTTCCAACCCCATCGTTTCGTACAGATCGACCGGTGGTGCCCCCTCGCTCATACCAGCGCCGCATAGATCAGCGTCTTGAGCTCACGCCGGATCGGATAGACCGAGCTGGGCGAAAGCTGCGTCATGAAGACCATCGTCACTTGCTCGACCGGATCGATGAAGAAAGCGGTCGAAAACATCCCACCCCAGTAAAATTCGCCGACTGAGCCCGGCACCATTGAGCGTGCGGGATCGAGATTGACCGCAAAGCCCAGCCCGAACCCGGTCCCGGCATTGGCCGCTTCGCTGAACAGCGACCGTGACATACCCGCCAGATCTCCGCCTGCCGGCAAGTGGTTCATGGCCATCAGCTCCAGCGCCTTGCGCGATACGATCCGAACCCCATCAAGCTCGCCGTGATTCAGCAGCATCCGGCAGAAGCGGTGATAATCGAGCGCGGTCGAGACCAGCCCGCCCCCGCCAGACAGGAACTTGGGCATGCGGCTCCACGCGCTTTCCGCACCGCGATCGTACATCACTTTGCCTTTACCGGGCACGAAGGTGTAGCAATCGGTCAGCCGGTCAGACTTGCTTGCGGGCACTGCAAAGAAGGTATCGTCCATTCCCAGCGGACCGAAGATCCGCTCGGCAAAGAAGGCGTCGAGCGACAGGCCGGAAACGCGCTGGACCACTGCGCCCAGCACGTCAGTCGCGACCGAATAGTTCCACGCCTCGCCCGGCGAAAACTCCAGCGGCAGCTCGCCCAGTGCGGCGACGAAGCCATCAAGATCGAGGTTGCCGTGCCAATTCTCCATTTTGCCCGCGCGCATTGCGGCATCGATGTTGCTGCGGTTCTGGAAGCCGTAAGTCAGCCCGGCGGTGTGGCGCAGCAGATCGACCATCAGCATCGGCCGGTCGAGCGGCTTGGTCGCAAAGGGCACCCCGCCGCCGCCACCGTTATAGACCCCCAGCCCGCGAAATTCGGGCAGAACCCGGTGGACGGGCGTATCGAGCGCGACCTTGCCTTCTTCCAGCAGCATCATGAACGCGATCGAGGTGACCGGCTTGGTCATGCTGGCGATGCGGAACAGTGAGCCTTCGTCGATCGCCTGGCCGCCCTCGCGCGCCAGCCCTTGCGAGGAAAAGTGCGCGATTTCGCCGCGGTGCGCCACCAGCAGCTGCGCATTGGGCAGCAAGCCGTTGTCGAGATAGCGCTCTTTGATAAACGGCTCGATCCGCGCGAGACGATCGGCGGCGAAACTGGATTTGGTCGGAGAATAATCGGCCATCATAAGTTCCTGTGATTGAGCGCCGGTTGCGCGCAAACGCTTGTGGCGGGTGCAGGCGGCGCAGGCAAGAGGGCCTTTACAAGCCACGCCCTGCTCGGCATAGGCTGGCCGCATGATCTCTGCGCGCACACTGGCTTTGGGCCTGACCCTACGACTTATCCGCCCTTGGGCGTGAGCTGGTGTGGCATTTGAGCGGCACCAAGCGGCACTCAAGGGCACACAGCCATCACAAAGTTGTCTAGCGAGACCGAGAACCATCATGACCATGCTGAAAAACCCCGCGGCCAAGTACCGCGCCTTCCCGCCAATCAACCTGCCTGACCGGCAGTGGCCCGCTAAAGTTATCACGCACGCCCCGCGCTGGCTGTCGACCGATCTGCGCGATGGCAACCAGGCGCTGATCGATCCGATGGGCGCGGAAAAGAAGATGCGGTTCTTCGACTTGCTGCTCAAGGTTGGCTGCAAGGAAATCGAGGTTGGCTTCCCCGCATCGGGCGCCACCGATTTCGATTTCATCTCGGGCCTGGTGAAGAATGGCAAGGTTCCGGACGACACGATCATTCAGGTGCTGACCCAGTCCCGCCGCGACCTGATCGAGACCAGCTTTGCCTCGCTCGAAGGTTCGGGCAAGGCCATCGTCCACCTCTACAACGCGGTCTCCCCAGCGTGGCGGCGGATCGTGTTCGGGATGAGCAAGGAGCAGATCAAGCAGATCGCGATCGACGGCGCGAAGGTCCTGCGCGATCAAGCGGCCAAGTATCACGCCACCGACTGGACGTTTGAGTACAGCCCCGAGACATTCTCGACCGCTGAAGTAGAATACTCGGTCGAGGTCTGCGCGGCGGTGATGGAAGTTTTGCAGCCGAGCGCTGCCAAGCCGATCATCTTCAACCTTCCCGCTACGGTCGAATGCGCCACCGCCAATATCTATGCCGACCAGATCGAACTGTTCGGACGGATGATCCCCAACCGCGAAGCCGTGGTCATCTCGCTTCACACTCACAACGATCGCGGCACCGGCATCGCCGCGTGCGAGCTGGGGCTGATGGCCGGCGCTGACCGGGTCGAAGGCTGCCTGTTTGGGAACGGCGAACGCACTGGCAACTGCGATTTGGTGACAGTTGCGCTCAACATGTACACGCAAGGTGTTGATCCGGGATTAGATTTTTCGAACATCGATGAGATCGCGGCCACGGTGGCTTATTGCAACCAACTGCCGATCCATCCGCGCCATCCTTATGTTGGCGAGCTGGTCTACACCTCGTTTTCGGGCAGCCATCAGGACGCGATCAAGAAGGGCTTTGCCGCGCGCGAAACGCAGAACGATGAGACCTGGGAAATGCCCTATCTGCCGATCGATCCGGCCGATCTGGGGCGCGATTACGAAGCGGTGATTCGGGTCAATTCGCAAAGCGGCAAAGGCGGGTTCGCCTGGGTGCTCGAGCAGGATCAGGGGCTTAAGCTGCCCAAGAAGATGCAGGCGCACTTTTCGGGGCACGTGCAGGAACTGGCCGATCAAGTAGGCCGCGAACTGTTTGCCGATGATATCTGGCAAGTGTTCCAGCGGGTCTATCACGTCGGCACCCCGCAGCATTTTCAGTTGCTTGATTACGAAGAGAGCAAGGCGGCTGACGGCACCCGGGTGTTCGCGGGCAAGATTGCAGTCGATGACAAGGAGCAATCAGTCTCGGGCCGCGGCAACGGGCTGATCAGCTCGGTGGTTGCGACGATCGCCGAAACTTTCGGCGTGGCGCTTGAGGTCAAGGACTACACCGAACACGCGATGACAGCGGGATCGGACGCGCGCGCGGCGGCTTACGTCGAATGCGTTCGCGCTGATGGCAAAACGGTCTGGGGCGTGGGGATCGACGAGGACGTCGCTACCGCCAGCGTCCGCGCAGTCTTGAGCGCGGCCAACGGCGCATCGGCCTGAAAAAAGCTGGACCCCGCTGCTACGGGAGGGGAACAAAGGGTAGCAGCGGGGCCCAGAAGCAGTGCGCGCAGCGTCCAACCGGCGCGCACCGAAGCGATTAGTTAGGGCAGCAGCACGCGGTTGATCACGTGGATCACGCCGTTCGACTGCATCACGTTGGCCGTGGTCACGGTGGCAACCCCGCCCTTGGCATCGACCAGCACGATGTTCTTGCCCATCTTCTTGGCAGTCAGTTTTTCACCGGCGACCGTGGTCAGCACAGCCTTGCCGTGTCCGGCATTGATCATTTTGATCAATTGGCCGCTGGTCACCTTGCCGGCGACGACGTGGTACGTCAGCACCGTGGTCAGCGTGCCTTTGTTTTCAGGCAGCAGCAGCGTGTCGACAGTGCCGACCGGCAGACGTGCGAAGGCGGCGTTGGTCGGGGCGAACACAGTGAACGGACCCGGGCCTGACAGCGTCTCAACCAGGCCAGCAGCCTTCACTGCGGCGACGAGCGTGGTGTGATCCTTGGAATTGACGGCATTTTCGATGATGTTCTTAGTGGGATACATGGCGGCACCGCCGACCATCGGGTTCCCAGTGGCTGGCATGGCGTGATGCATGGTAGTGCGGGCGACTGCAGGGGCCACAACCATGGCCAGCGCGGTTGCGGCGAGAACGATCTTGAGCTTCATCGGTAATCCTCCTTGGGGGGCCGGGCGTTCAACCGCTCCAGCAAACCAAGCTACGCAGGCTCATGCTGCGCGGATGCACCGTGCCTCAAAAAAATCAGGTCTCGACCAATTTCCCGCTGGCGACGATCGGCCCAGTCGCGTGGCCCGTCGGCGATCCGCCGATTGGCTCAAGCGAAATCGCGAAGGTTGCCCCGGCTGCGACCAGTTTGGCCTGCACTGGGCTGAGCTGGTGTGAGCTGGCTTTGTGGGCATCGAGGACCCCGAGCGAAATCGGCTCTGACTGTCCAACCGGGATCACCCACAGCTCGGCATCGCCCTTGCCTGGATCGAGCTGCACCGGCGCAACAGTCAGCCGCCGCACGGTACTGTCATAGCTGATCGCGACGGCGCTGCCCTTTTCACCGGACAGGCTGGCCACGGCGGGAGCGCCCGGCTGCGGCGGCAATTCGATGCTCGGCCGCTGCGCTAGCATTAGCAAGGCGACCGCAGCCACCGCACCAAAAGTGCCGCTGAGCAACTGCCAGCGCAGCACTCCGCCGCTGCGCCCGAGACTGGGGTTGTCGTTGGCCGGCAGTTTGCGCGAAATTTGCGGCCACAACTCAGGTGCAGCTTCCTCGGTCAGCGGCACTGCTAATCCGGCGAACTTCTGTTCCCACCACGCAACGCGAGCAGCAAACACAGCATCGCCTGCGTTCCGAGCAGCTACCGCAGCATCGTCGGTCAGCCCCAGCGCCAGTTCGGCGGCCAGCAGGTCGTCGTCGTCGTTCATTCGAGACACCCCCGCAATTTGAGCAAGGCGCGGCGGATCCGGCTCTTGACCGTGCCCAGCGGCATCGCGCTGCGGTCGGCCAGTTCGGCGTAAGTCGCGCCTTCGAAGAAGGCGGTGCGGATCATGGTCGCTTCGCTCTTCGCCAGCGTCTCAAGACAATGGACCACGCGCGCGTCGTCATCCTGGGCGACCAGCACGGCTTCGGCATCGGGTGCATCGTCCGCCACTTCACTCGCCAGTTCAAGCGGCGCAGTCGGGCGGCGGCCCGAACGGCGCAACAAGTCAATCGAGCGGTTGCGGGTCAGCGTCACCAACCACGAAATCGGGCTTCCGCGCGCGGGATCATAGCTCCCGGCGCGGTCCCAAATGGTCAGGTAGACATCTTGCAAGGCATCCTCCGCATCGGCGCGTTCACCGAAGATACGAAGGCAGACCCCGAAAAGCTTCCTTGAGGTGCGGCGGTAGACTTCCTGCAAGGCCGCGCGGTCTTGCCCGGCCACCCGGACAAGCGCCTGGCTCAGCGCGGCGCGCTCCAGATTTGCAGGGTGTTCGGCAGATTCGCTTGGCATGCCTGACCACAATAGCAGCAGCTTGGGCCGCTGGCCAACCCTAACCCGGCACCAGCACCATCTTGAGCGCACCGGCCTCGCGCGCTTCGAATATGCTGTAGGCCTCAGCCCCTTGGCTGAGCGGCATCCGTTGGCTGATATAGCGTTCTGGTTTAAGCCGCCCGGATTGGACCAGCGGGAACAGTGCGGGCAATTCTTCTGGCACCGAACAAGTCCCGGCGCGGAAAGTCAGCCCGGCGCCAAATGCGCGTTCGAGCGGGAAGGCATAGCGCTTGCTCTGCTGCACCCCGATCACCGAGACGGTGCCGCGCCGCGCGACCAGCCGCAGCGCCAGATCGACCGTGGCATCGCTGCCGACCACTTCAATCACGCATTCCAGCTTTCGGCCCTGCGTCGCCTCACGGATCAAGTCGAGCGCATCGGCGGGATGCAGCGCAATCGCTCCGGCAGCTTGCGCGAGGGCCCGCCGTTCGGGCACTGGATCGATAGCGTAAACGACATGCGCGCCCATCACGAAGGCGCTGTCGACCGCCATCAAGCCGATCGGCCCAAGTCCGATCACCGCCACACCGCTGCCAGGTTTGATCTCTGCCCGGCGCGCGCCGTACCACGCGGTGGCCAGCGCATCGGTCATCATCAAGGCCTGGTCTTCGCTGATCCCGTCTGGGATTTTGACCGCATTCATATCGGCAGCAGGAACCCGGAACAGTTCAGCCTGGACCCCCTGCAACTTGGCCGACAAGCCATAGCACGCTCCGGCCCCGAATTCGCAGTTGGCCACGTTACCCGCCAGGCACGACCGGCACGCGCCGCAACCCACGGCAGCGGGCATCATCACCTTGTCACCGACTTTGACCCGGCTGACCGCACGGCCAACCTCGACCACCTCGCCCACGGCTTCATGGCCTACGCAAAAGCCGATGTCCTCGCTGAACCCGTGGCCGTGGTAGATGTGCAGATCGCTGCCGCAGATCGAGCAGCCGGTCATCTGCACAATCGCGTCACGCTCGCTCTCCAGTCCCGGATCGGCCATCGCTTCGTGGCGGATATCGCGGGCGGCGTGGTAAGTCAGGGCCTTCATGCGGGCGGCCTCCTAGCGCTCGTTCATCGCGACGTATTCGGCGATCTTGGACTTGCCGAGCTGGCTCATATGTACCTCGTCCGGACCATCGGCGATCCGCACGAACCGGTTGAGCGTGAAGAACCGCGCGATCGGCGTATCATCGCTGACTCCCATCCCGCCATGCACCTGAATGGCGCGGTCACACACCGTCTGCGCCATCTGCGGGGCCACGACCTTGATCGCGGCGATAAGGTCCTTGGCCACCTTGTTGCCGAACCGGTCCATCGCATCGGCCGCTTTGAGCGTGAGCAAGCGCGACATTTCGATCTCGCAATAGCTGCGCGCAATGTCCTGCCGGATGCTCGATTGATCGGCCAGCTTCTTGCCAAACGCGGTCCGGCTGTCGGCCCGCCGCG
>JANNYT010000129.1:0-21567 GCA_031410255.1 Novosphingobium sp.
ACATCTGGCCGATACCTGGCGGCAGGGCCCCGTGCGGCTGGACGCGATCGCCGAGGCGCAGAATATCCCGCGCAAATTCCTGACCGTGATCCTGTCTGAAATGGTCCGCGGCGGGCTGGTCAATTCAACCCGTGGACGCGATGGCGGCTATGAGCTGGCGCTGTCCCCGCTCGATATCCGCTATGGCGACATCATCCGGCTGACGCGCGGCAGCCTTGCGCTGGTTCCGTGCGCGGCGCGCAATGCGCATGAACATTGCAGCAACTGCCTGCCTGAGGCTGAGTGCCGGCTGCGCGGGCTGATGCTGACCCTGCGCGATGAAATGGCCGCGATGCTCGATCAGGTTACGCTGGCCGATCCGATCACGCTGGAGCCATCGTTTGAGGGCGTGCTGGAAGCTGCGCCGGCGGCGTAGCGCAGGCATCCTCCAGCGCGGCGACAAACTGATCGGTCGCGCGCTCCCAGCTATAGCCTGCGCCCACGACCGCTGCGGCCAGTCCGTCGAGCCGCAGGGCCTTGTTGATCGCCAAGGCCAGATCTTCATCAAGCACGCCGATGGTTGCGGGAAGGTCACTATTGGGGCCGCGCCCGTTGGGGCCGATGATATCGAGCGGCCCCGGCACCGGCAGCGCCGCGACCGGCAGCCCGCAAGCCAGCGCCTCGATCAGCACCAGCCCAAACGTATCGGTGCGACTGGGGAACACGAACAGATCGGCCGAGCAATAGGCCCGCGCCAGCGCCTCACCGGTCAGCGCGCCGAGGAAGGTTACCTCGGGATAGCGTTTGCGCAACTGGTCGAGATCGGGACCGTCCCCCACCACCACCTTGCGCCCCGGTACTTGGGCATCGAGGAAGGCCGGCAGGTTCTTTTCGGGCGCGACCCGGCCGACATAAAGCAGCACCGGGCCGAGCCATGAATTGAGCTCTGGCAGCGGGGCGTGGCCGGGGCGGAACAGGTCATGATCGATCCCCCGGGTCCACAGCCGCCAGTGCGGCAATCCGCGCTGTTCCAGCTCTGCGCCCAGCGTCGGGGTGGAAACCAGCACGGCCCGCGCCGGAGCGTGGAACCGGCGCATCAGCGGCCAGAACCGTTCGGCATTGAGGCCGGTGCGGACCGCCGCGTAATCGGGGAAGCGGGTGTGGAACGCGGTGGTGAAGGGCACGCCATGCGCCATGCACCAGCCGCGCGCGCTCCAGCCGATCGGGCCTTCGGTGGCGATGTGGACGATGTCGGGGGCAAAATCGCTGAGCGAGCGGCGCGTGCCAAAGCGCGGGGCGAGAGCGAGGCGGATTTCGCTATAGCCGGGCAGCGGCATGGTGCGGAACTGGCTGGGGGTGATCAGCTCAATCTCGTGGCCGCGCTCCAGCAATTGGCCGACCGTGGTTGATACCGAGCGGACCACGCCGTTGACTTGCGGATGCCAGGCGTCAGTGCAGATCGCGATTCTCATGCCAATTCCCTTTCAGCGGAGGAGGCGGGCTGGGGGGCAGCCTGCCGGGTGCGCGCCGCAGCGGCGCGGTGGTGTTCAGCCCAGTCGATCAGGCGCATCGTGCCATTGGCCGCCTCGACCAAGGCGGTGCAGCTTTCGACCCAGTCACCGTCGTTGTAGTAAGTGACCGCGCCGATCTGGCGGATTTCAGCGCAGTGGATATGGCCGCAGACGACCCCGTCGACTTGCCGCTCGCTGGCCGCGCGGGCGACCGCTTCCTCGAACTCGCCGACGAAGGCGACCGCGTTCTTGACCCGTTTCTTGAGGTAGCTCGACAGTGACCAGTACGGCAGCTTGAGCCGCCGCCGCAGGCGATTGAGCACGACGTTGAGCTGGAGCAGCAGCGTGTAAGCCTGGTCGCCGGCGAAGGCGAGCCAGCGGTGATAAAGCACCACCACATCGAAGGCATCGCCGTGCGTCACCAGCAAGCGTCGGCCATCGGCAGTTACGTGAATTGCTTCGAGCGCTACCTCGACCCCGCCGAAGGTAAACCCGGCGTATGGCCGCAGCATCTCATCGTGATTGCCCGCGATCAGCACCACCCGGGTGCCGCGATGCGCCAGCTTGAGAATGCGGCGGACCACTTCGTTGTGGGCATCGGGCCAGTACCAGCCCTTGCGGAGCCGCCAGCCGTCCAGAATGTCGCCAACCAGGTACAGCGTGTCGCATTCGATCCCGCGCAGGAAATCGAGCAGCAGCACCGCATTGCAGCCGCGCGTGCCCAGATGGAGGTCAGAAATCCAGACCGTACGGAACCTTTGCTTGGGCCGGAACCCGCGCGGTTCGGGCAGGTCGAGCCAGGCGGGCAGCTTGGCTTGATCGAGTTGGCTTGGCATCGCGCAGCTCCGTTGCGGTTTCCCGGTGAGCCGTAAATCGCACCATTGCGTTACACCGGTGCGGCGCTTTGATGACGCTGATCTAACACCGCCGCGACCATCTGACTTTTGCCTGCGAGCACCCGTTTCAGCACGGCGCACAAAAGCTGCGCTTTATCGCAGTCAACCAATTCGGTGCTTGTCTATGAAGTTAGTAGAGTTAACAAAGCGGGCAAGGAGACATGCCATGACCGTCCGCGATTCGGCACTGCCAGCAGCCCAGCAATCCAGTTCTACCCTGCTTCCCGCGGCTGTGCTGGCCGCGCTGGGGCCGGCGATCGAGCGGCTGCGTTTTGGCCTGGTCCAGCTCACCGTGCACGACGGCAAGGTCGTCCAGCTCGACGTTACCGAGCGCCAACGCTTTTAAAAACTCCCCCCGGGGGCCCGGGGCCGGCCGCGCATGACCGGCCCCGGTTATCATTCATCCGTTGCAGACCGGACCACCGGATGCGGCCAATTCCCTACGAAGGATTTGACCAATGCATTCGCTCGTCCGTTTCTCGCTGCTTGCTTCCGCTTCGTTGCTCGCCGCACCGGCTTTTGCCGATACTGCCACCACTTCTGACTCCGCCGCTACCGATCCGCAATCGGCCACCTCGGCTGGCACCGGGGCGAGCGACGAGACCGAAACGATCGTGGTAACCGCGCGCCATCGCAGCGAAAGTTCGCAAGCGGTACCGGTGGCGATCTCGGTGGTGGGCGGTGATCACCTCGACAACACCGGGGCGTTCAATGTCGGGCGGCTCCAGCAGCTGACCCCGACGCTGCAGTTCTATTCGTCGAACCCGCGCAACACCTCGGTCAACGTGCGCGGGTTCGGCTCGCCACTGGGCCTGACCAACGACGGGATCGATCAAGGCGTCGGGATCTATGTCGATGACGTCTATTATTCGCGGGTCGCGTCTTCGACCTTCGACTTCCTCGATGTGAAGCAGATCGAGGTGCTGCGCGGGCCGCAGGGCACGCTGTTTGGCAAGAACACCACTGCGGGCGCGATCAATATCACCTCGCGCCAGCCGACGTTTGATTTCGAAGGCCGGGCTGAATTGTCGGTCGGCAATTACGGCTATGTGCAGGCCAAGGGTGCGGTCTCGGGGCCACTCAGTGACCAGCTGGCGGTGCGGCTGGCGGTGTCCGAGACCATCCGCCGCGGCACAATCGGCAACATTACCACCGGGGAGCGCGATAACAACCTCAGCAATATCGGGCTGCGCGCGCAGGCGCTGTGGCGGCCGACCGGCAATCTGGAGGTAACGCTGGCGGGCGATTACAACCATCAGAACATCGATTGCTGCGCCACGGTCTACGTCAGCTACACCCCGACGCAAAAGGCGCTTAACCGGCAATATCCCGCGATCTCGGCGGTGCAGGGTTACACCTTGCCGCTGGCCGCGCAGGACCCCGCCAATCGCCTGACCGATCTCGACGCCACGCTGCGCGCGCGCCAGTCAATCGGCGGTGCCTCGCTGCGCGCCAAGCTCGATCTGGGGCAGGGCACGCTGACCTCGATCACCGCCTGGCGGTTCTGGGACTGGGACCCTTCGAATGACCGCGATTTCACCGCGCTGCCGATCACCACGATAAGCCAGAACCCATCCAGGCAGCGCCAGTTCACTCAGGAGCTGCGCTATAACCGGCACGGCGACAAGTTCGACTTCCAGCTCGGTACTTTCTATTACCACCAGACCATCGCAACCAATGGCAGCCAGGTGCAGGGCCCGGCGGCCACCAAGTGGCTGCTTTCGCCCAACGTCGCGCCGACCAATCCGTACAATCTGGACGTGATCGAGGGGCTGACCTCGACCAACACCATCAAGCTCAGCAACACCAGTTTCTCGGTTTATGGGCAGGCCAGCTGGCGGGTGCTGCCGCGGCTGACGATCCAGCCGGGGTTCCGCGTCAACTATGACAAGAAGGAGGGGTCATACAACGCGGTGGTCACCGATGCGCTCGGTAATGTGCTGACCCCGGGCATGGTGACGACGGGCACTCCGGCGCAAAAGGCGCAGCTGCAAGTGCTGCTGCCTGAAAGCTATGCCCCCAGCTTCAGCGCCTGGAACCTGTCGTGGGACGTGACGCTGGCTTATGATCTGACCGACAACGTCCACACTTATGCCACTTACTCAAAGACCTTCCAGACCGGCGGGATCAACCTCAACGGGGTGCCGGCCGATGCGGTGACCGGCTTGCCGCAATCGCAATACAACACGGTCGCGCCCGAATCGGTGCGGCACTATGAACTGGGGATCAAATCGCAGTTCTGGGACCGCAAGGTCACGCTCAACGTTGCCGCTTACCGCACTGATATCAGCAACTATCAGGCCGTGTTCAGCAGCAACAATGCCGCCTCGCTGGCGGCTTTGCGCGGCTATGTCGCCAACGTGCCAGCGGTGCGCAGCCAGGGGATCGAAGCCGATATCTCGGTGCGGCCCAGCGAGCGGTTCAACCTCTATACCAATTTCGCTTATACCGATGCGACCTATCGCAATTTCACCGGTGCCCCGCCGCCGCTGGAACTAAGCGGCGGATCCAGTTTCAGCGGAACCAATTGCGCGGTGCCGACTGCGCTGCCGCTGGGCACCAGCCCGGTCAGCTGCGATATTACCGGGCTACAGCTTCCGGGGGTGTCAAAATATGCGTTGTCATTTGGCGCGGAGGGCAATCTGCCAGTGGCCTGGCTGGGCAAGCCCGGACAGATCTACGCCGGCGTCGATGGCAATACCCGCTCGTCATTCTCGTCAAACGCTACGCCTTCGCGCGCCACCCAGATCAAGGGTTACACACTGACCAACTTTCGGCTCGGCTGGCGCTCGGACCGCGCCGCGCCCGGCGTGCGGATCGATCTATTTGGCTGGGTCCGCAATGCTTTCAACACCAGCTATCTCGAACAGCTGCAGATCGCGCCGAACAGCGTCGGGCTGGTGGTTGGCAGCCTGGGTGATCCGAGCACCTTTGGCGGAACGATCAAACTGGAATTCTGACCGCATGCTCCCAGTCGCAAGCGGAAGGGGAGAATTTGGAGCGCGGGCTTTGCCGCGCGGGGCATACTGCGCTAGAACAGGCGGCGAACATGCTGACGACCCTGGCCATTCGCAACATTGTCCTGATTGAGGCGCTTGACCTGACTTTCAGTCAGGGGCTGGGCGTGCTCACGGGCGAGACCGGAGCGGGCAAGTCGATCCTGCTCGATGCGCTGGGACTGGCGCTGGGCGCGCGGGCCGAAAGCGCGTTGGTCCGCGGCGGCGAAGATCAGGCGAGCGTTATCGCGACCTTTGAATTTGACCGGCTGCCGCCTGCGATACGTGCGGTGTTGAGCGAGGCTGAGGTCGATATCGAACCTGGCGAGCCATTGATCATCAAGCGCCGCCTGAAGGCCGATGGCGGCTCCAAAGCCTTCATCAACGATCAGCCGGTCGGTGCGGCCTTGCTGCGTGAACTGGCCCCGCAGCTGGTCGAACTGCACGGGCAGCACGACGATCGCGGGCTGGTCAATCCGCGCGGGCACCGGGCCTTGCTTGACCGGTTCGCGCGCAGCGAGGCCGAAGGGGTGGCGGCGGCCTGGGCCGCATGGCGCAGTGCAGTCGAGGCACTGTCCAGCGCCAAAGGTGCAATTGCCCAAGCCGCCGAAGACCGTGACCTGTTGCTCGCGCATCTGGCCGAACTGACTACGCTCGAGCCGCAACACGGTGAGGAAGTGCAACTCGCCGAAGCGCGCGCGACGATGCAGAAGGGTGAGCGGCTGACGGGCGACCTGACCGAACTGGCCAAGCTGTGGGCAGGATCGGATTCGGCGCTGGCGGGACTGCGCAGTGCGGCGCGGCGACTAGACCGGATCGCCGCCGAGCATCCTTTGCTGGCCGAAGCGCTCGGCGCGCTCGATCGCGCGGTGATTGAGGCGACTGAGGCCGAAACTTCGCTTGAACGCGCTGCCGATGCGCTGGCGCACGATCCTGCCGCGCTCGACCGGATCGAACTGCGGCTATTCGAACTGCGCGCCGTCGCCCGCAAGCACCACTGCCAGGTCGATGACTTGCCGCACAAGATGCGCGACATGCGGGCCGAGCTAGATGCGATTGCCGGGGGCGAGGCGAATGTTGCCGCGCTGGAGCAGGCGGCGCTGCTGGCCGGGGATGATTACCGCACAAAGGCCGAAGCGCAGTCCGCCGCGCGGACCAGCGCGGCAGTGCGGCTCGATACGGCGGTGGCGGCTGAACTGGCTCCGCTCAAGCTGGATGCCGCAAAGTTCCGCACCGGGATCACCCGGCTGGCCGAAGACCAATGGGGCCCGGCCGGGATCGACCGGATCGAATTCCTGATCAGCACCAACCCTGGCGCGCCGTTTGCACCGCTAAACAAGATTGCCAGCGGCGGCGAACTGTCGCGCTTCATCCTCGCGCTCAAGGTCGCCTTGGCCGAAGAAGGTGGGGCGGCGACGGTGATCTTTGACGAGATCGATCGCGGGGTCGGCGGCGCGGTTGCCAGCGCGATCGGCGAACGGCTGGCGCGGCTCGCAGCAGGCGGGCAATTGCTCGCGGTGACGCACAGCCCGCAAGTCGCGGCGCGCGGCGGGCAGCACTATGTAATCGCCAAAAGCAGCGAGGGCACGGTCACGCGGACTTCGGTCCACTTGCTCGATGCGGGCGGACGGCGGCAGGAAATCGCCAGGATGCTGTCCGGCGCGCAAGTGACCGACGAAGCGCGGGCGCAAGCGGATCGGTTGCTGGAGGGGGTGTGATGATGCGGAGTGGTTTTGCGGGGCTGGCTTTGGCGCTTGGCTTGATGAACGCGCAGCCGGCGGCGGCGCAGTTTTTCCTGCAGGGGGAGATCCCGCTCGGCCCCTGCACGGTGGTCGCGGACAAGCACGCCCCGGCCGATCCGCCGCCCGCTTGCGCCAAGGCGATTGCGGCGGCGGCCACCGATAAAGACAAGGCGATCCTCTATTTCTACTGGGCCTATTCGCTCAACGATGTCGGCAATACGGCGGCGGCGCTGCCCAATCTGGACGCCGCGATCCGCCTCGCCCCCGATTTCATCAACGCCTATTATGAACGGTCTTATACCCACGGCATGCTGGGCGAGTTTGATCTGGGGCTGGCCGACGCCGATCGCGCGGTGAAGCTGAGGCCGGGCAACGCGCAGATGCTGTTTCAGCGGGCGTTCGGGAAGTCGTTCGTGGGCGATTACGCGGGCGAGTTGGCCGATTGCGACGCCGCCATTGCCGCCAGCCGCACCACGCCCGCACTGCAGGTCTGCCGGGCTGAGGCTTTGTTGGGGCTGGGCCGCGACGGCGATGCGCAGGCTGCACTGGCCGGGGTTCCGGACAGCGCCAGCGCCGGCGCGGCTGGCATCATCCGGGCCGATGCCGCGCGGATGATCGCTTACCGGCCCGATGGCAAAGGCGCGGCGCGCTGCAAGATGGAAGGGATGGGCGATCGCAACACCGCTGACCGGTTTTTGGCCGATTGCACCTGGGCGCTGCGCAACCAGCCCGACCGGGCCAAGCGCGCCGACCTGCTGATGGTGCGCGGCCTGGCTCGCAGAATTGACCAGCAGGATGACAATGCTGGCTTGCCGGACTTTGCGCTGGCAGCGGTCTACGCCCCGAGCGATCCCGGTCCTCGGAGCAATTACGGCTTTGCCCTGTTGGTAGCCGGACGCACAGTTGCGGCCAAGCGCCAGTTTGACGCAGCCTTGGCATTGCCAAACTTGAAGCCCAGCGTGAAGGCGTTCACGCTCGCGGGGCGCGCGCAGGCTAGTTACGACCTTGGCGATAGCAAAGCCGCCTTTGCCGACGCCAAAGCTTCGTACGAGCTGGAGCCGACCCCGCCCGCGCTCGATGTGCTGGGCCAAATGGCGTTCGATCGCGGGGATAAGGCTTCCGCCAAATTGTTCTGGATGGGCGAATGGCACTTAGGCGTGCGCGATGATCGCTTGCGCGCCCGGCTCGAAACGGTCGGGGTGGCAGATCCTGACCGGGAACCGCGCAAATGAGCCTGGCCGCGCTCGACCGGCCGGTCTGGAACATGCTCACCGGGCCGCAGGCCGCACTGGCGCAGGGCAGTGATCTGGCGCGGCGGATTGACCCGGCTTACGGGCCATTCGCGGCGATGCGCGATGCTTCGGCGGAGGCACAGACCGCGTTTGCCGAGCTGGCCTTGCCGGGTGAGCAACTGTGGCTGGTCGAGGCCGAGGAATGGCCTGCGCCACCCGGAATGCGCTTGGTGCGGGCCGGAGAATTGACCCAGATGGTGGCACATGCGCCGATGGCTGTGCAGCCCGGCGATGCGGAAGCGGTGCTGCTGGGCGAGCCCGACGCCGCAGCCATGGCCGAAATCGCCCTGGCGACCGAGCCAGGGCCGTGGCGCGAGCTGACCCGGCGCTATGGGCAATTCTATGGCCTGCGCCGCGCTGGAAGGCTGGCGGCAATGGCGGGCGAGCGGATGCGCCCGGCCGCTGGTCTGGTCGAGCTTTCGGCGGTCTGCACTTGGCCCGAATATCGCGGCCAAGGACTGGCCGCGCAACTGATCCGCCGCGTCATGGCAGGCTTCTCCGCGCGCGGCGACGTGCCGTTCCTCCATAGCTTTTCCGCCAACACCAAAGCCAACGCGCTGTACGAAACGCTGGGCTTCACCGCGCGCCGGACGATGGTGGCGACGATGCTGGTGAAGGACTGATGAGACAAGGCCGCCACCACCCCCCACCCCCCTCCCCTAAAGAGGTGGGGGGACGACGGTATGATCCTGTCTCCTAACCTTTCCGAAGCGGAAGCCGCTAACGAGCTGATGCGGCTTGCGCGCGAGATTGCGCGGCATAACCGGCTGTACCACGGCCAGGATGCGCCTGAGGTTTCGGACGCCGAGTATGATGCGTTGGTGCAGCGCAATGCTGCGCTTGAGGCGGCGTTTCCGCAGCTGGTGCGGGCCGACAGCCCCAGCCAGCTGGTCGGCCACGAGGTCGCCGCATCGCCGCTGTCAAAAGTCACGCATGCGGTGCGGATGATGAGCCTCGACAATGCCTTTGCCGATGTGGAGGTCGAGGAATTCGTCGCGCGGGTGCGGCGCTACCTCAATCTGGCCGAAGACGCCGAAGTGGCGATGACTGCCGAGGACAAGATCGACGGGCTGTCGTGCTCGCTGCGCTATGAACAGGGGCAGCTGGTTCGCGCAGCGACGCGCGGGGACGGGCAAGTCGGCGAGGATGTGACGCCCAATGTCGCGCACATCGCCGATATTCCGCAACAGTTGCACGGCGCTGCGCCGGATCTGTTCGAAATTCGCGGCGAGGTCTACATGGCCAAGGCCGATTTCGCCGCGCTCAATGCGGCGCAGGAGGCCAGTGGCGGCAAGATCTTCGCCAATCCGCGCAACGCTGCTGCGGGATCCTTGCGGCAGAAGGATGCCGTGGTCACCGCCGCACGCCCGTTGCGGTTTCTGGCGCATGGCTGGGGCGCGGCGAGCGAAGTCCCGGCGGCCAGCCAGTTCGCGATGATGCAGCAGCTGCGCGCGTGGGGCGTGCCGGTTTCGCCGCATCTGGTGCGCTGCGAGAGTGCGGCAGCAATGCTCGCGCAGTACCGCAGGATTGAGCGCGAACGCGCTGATTTACCTTACGATATCGACGGCGTAGTCTATAAAGTTGACCGGCTCGACTGGCAGGAACGGCTGGGCTTTGTCGCCAAGGCGCCGCGCTGGGCGATTGCCCGCAAGTTCCCGGCCGAGCAAGCGCAGACCACGCTGGAAGCGATCGACATTCAGGTCGGGCGCACCGGCAAGCTGACCCCGGTCGGGCGGTTGACCCCGGTGACCGTTGGCGGGGTGGTGGTGTCCAACGTCACGCTGCACAACCGCGATGAGATCGCCCGGCTGGGGGTGCGCCCCGGCGACCGGGTGGTGATCCAGCGGGCGGGTGACGTGATCCCGCAAGTCGCCGACAACCTGACCCGCGACACGGACCGCCCGGCTTATCAGTTCCCCGATCATTGCCCACAGTGCGGCAGCGAAGCCGTGGCCGAGGAGGGCGAGGTCGACGTGCGCTGCACCGGCGGGCTGATCTGCCCGGCACAGCGGACCGAGCGACTCAAGCACTTCGTCAGCCGCGCCGCGCTCGATATCGAAGGGCTGGGCGAGAAGACAATTGATGAGTTCTTTGCGCTCGGCTGGCTGGAGAGCCCGGCGGACATTTTCCAACTGAAGCAGCGCCGCGCCGAGATTTTGGAGCGGGAAGGCTGGAAGGAAAAATCAGCCGACAACTTGCTCGCCGCGATCGAGGCCAAGCGCCGCCCCGATGCGGCGCGGCTGTTGTTCGGGCTGGGTATTCGGCATGTTGGCGCGGTGACCGCGCGTGACTTGCTCAAGCGGTTTGTCAGGCTGCCAGCGCTGCGCGAGGTGGCACAAGCGGCATATACTCCCTCTCCTCTTCAGAGGAGGGGGCCGGGGGGCGGTGGCGTCGATGAAATGTCGCTCGTGCCGCCACCACCCCCAACCCCCTCCACTGAAGAGGAGGGGGCTTTAGAAGCCCGCGCCGAACTCACCAGCATCGACGGGATCGGTCCCGCCGTGGCCGAGGCGCTGGGCGATTTCTTCCACGAGCCGCACAATCTTGCGGTGTGGGACGATCTGCTGCGCGAAGTCTCCCCGCCCGATTACGTGGTCGAAACCCGCGATAGCGCGGTGGCGGGCAAGACCGTGGTGTTCACCGGCAAACTGGAAACCATGAGCCGCGATGAAGCCAAGGCGCAGGCCGAACGGCTCGGCGCCAAGTCCGCGGGATCGGTCAGCGCCAAGACCGATCTGGTGGTCGCCGGGCCGGGCGCAGGCAGCAAATTGAAGCAGGCGGCGGCGCTGGGCATCGCAGTGATCGACGAAGCCGCCTGGGCGAAAATTGTCAAAGCTGCGGGCTAGATCGGCAATTCCCGCGCATTTGATTCCCGTTATTAGTGTGATACAAGCTTGGTTCGGGGTCGCACCACCGGGGGATTTTTCATGGTGCAGCCGATTGACTGGGTCGCAGGCGACATTTCCGCAATACCGTCCACGCCGACCAAAGACCTTACAGCGCTAATAGACCGCTGGATTTACGTCTTCATGGCAGCGCTGCTGATCGTCGTGACTTTGACCGGCTTCATACCGGATTCGGTGATGAAGGTCGGGATGGTTGAGGCGGGCAAGCGGCTGCCATTCCCGCCCGTTCTTCACATGCATGCCGTTGCCATGGGTAGTTGGCTGCTGCTCTTGCTGGCCCAGACCAGCTTGATGGCGACAGGGCGGAGGCAAGGCCACCAGCAGCTCGGCATGATCGCGATGGTGCTGGCCCCGGCGGTGGTCGTGATCGGCATCGTGCTGGCCCCGACTATGTACCGGCAGCTTTGGTTTGCTGCGCACGCGGTACCAGGCGTAGCAGACGCAGCCCAAATGGCGGATGTTGCAATCCGGGGCAATATCGCGCTGATCCAGATCCAGATCGGGTTGGTTTTTGCAGTTGTCGTGACTCTGGCTGTGCGGGCGCGGAAGTATGATTCGGCGACTCACAAGCGGTTGATGGTATTGGCTCCGATCGTGGCGATGCCTGCAGCGGTAGACCGGATTTCCTGGTTGCCCAGCACGATGCCGGTCAGCCCCTGGTCGCCCGAGATTTATATCCTGCTGCTGGCATTGCCGATGTTCGCCTGGGATCTGTACCGTTCAGGCCAGATCCAGCGCGCCTATCGCATTTGGCTGGCGCTGGTCCTGCCGACCGGGGCGCTGGTCATTGTGTTGTGGAATACGGCATGGTGGCAAGGGTTCGTGCCGCGCTTGATGGGCGTCGGTTAAATGAAGCAATCTGCGGCGCTGGAAGCTGCAGAGATGGATAAGGCTTCGTAGTCTATGACCGCCATGAGACTTAAATATTTTTCGTAAATCAAGCCAAAGTCAGTGAACAATAACGTTTCCAGTAACCCTCTGCTTTCGGCACTCGGCTAGACGTTTGCTGAATCGATGGCTTAGTGTTAACCAATTCAGCCTGTTTCGTGCCCGAGTCGAATCCGCCGACGAAAACACAAAAAAGTCGCTGTTCGCTCTTCCGACACCTCCACGAAACTGCACCGGTGCCGCCTCAACGACTTCGTGATGAAGTCGCGGACTTCAGCGGTACGCTTTGGAGGAGTCGGATTATGCGTTCACCCATCAAGACAGCTATGTCATCGCGGGCTAAAGTCGGCACAGCTTGCGGTATTGCCGCCATCGGCCTGACCGCTGCCGCCCTGTTCAGCGGCATCCCAGCCTTTGCCACCCCAGGCTCGGGGTTTTCGGTAACCCGGGCGTCGGTAGGAACTTTCGCGGAGATAGATGCCAAGGCCGACAAGACTGGAACATGGGACCTGTTTCTCAAGACCAAGGATAGATCTACTATCGGGGTGGACCTGATTACCGTCAGCACTGGCGGTTACAGCGGGTGGCACACGCACGCTGGCATTACGCTGGTCACAGTCAAGACCGGGCAAGTCTCCGTGACTGACAGTGCCGATTGCTCAGTCAAGGTCTACCAGGCCGGTGAGGGGTTCGTTGATGGGGCCAATCACTCCCACAATGTGGCCAATCCTTATGGACTGACCGCCGAGTTGGTGGCGGTTCAGATGCGGCCCTTTGGGACTCCTGGGCGCATCGATGCTCCGGCGCCCGCAAACTGCACGTAAATTGATCGCGCGGGCGGTCGTTTTGACGGCCGCCCCGCCGCATTGCTAACGAATACTGGCCGTTATCCGCGAGCCCGGTCTTGTGCGCGAAGCCGCGCAGATCGTAAATGGCTTCTTCGTCCACAGCATCCCGGTCCGGGGTGCCAATCAAGCGATGGCGCATAGCGCGAGCCGGACGTCAAAGATTGCTCGCGAGGGAAACGCTTACGAGCGCTCCTGCACCGCGGCAATCGGTGCGCCCGTGCGGCGCAGCGCGACCAGCAGCACCCCGGCCAGCGCCAGCCCGCTGCCCAGCGCCATCTGAGCGTCGATATGATCGCCGGTAATTACCACGCCAAGACCAATCGTCACCAGCGGGGTGATCAAGGTCAGCGGGGCGATCAGGTTTGCCTCATACCGCCCGATCAGTAGGTAATAAGCACTGTGTGCGAAGACCGAGACAACCAAGGCCGACCAGATAACTGCGGCATAGAACCGCCAGCCGATTGCCACCGCCGCCTGCCATGCGCCCGGCTCAATCGCGGCAGAAATCGGCGCGAGCAGGACTAGCCCACTGAGCCCGACCCAGGCTTGAAATTGCAGCGGTGCGATGTCGTCCATCTGCTTCATCAGCACCGCCCCCAGCGATCCGCAGAACGCAGCGGTGAGGATGAACAGCGTGCCGGCCGATAGTGCAAAGTTCGGCTGCCACACCACCACCAGCACCCCGGCGAGCGCCAGCGCAATCCCCACGCCGCGCCGCCAATGGATCCGCTCGCCCAGCAGCCAGATCGACAGCAGCGTGGTGATCGGCACCCCGGCCTGGACCACGATCGCGGCTTCGGATGGCGAGGCCCAGGTCAGCCCGACGAACATCAGCCCGAAACTGCCCGCGCCCATCGCAAGGCCGATCAGCACGATCCGCCAGGCCGGGCGCGGCATCGGCAGCAGCCACGGCAGCGTCACCGTAGTGACAATCACGAACCGCACTGCGGTGTAGAACAGCGGCGGGACGTGCCAGTGGCTGACCACGATCTTGCTCAGCACATTGTTGCTGGCCCACAGCAAGCAGACCAGTACGAGCAGCAGGAAATCGCGCAGCTTCATGCGCGGCGCGCGCGTTGGCGCAGCCACAGTATGGACCAGTCGCCGACCACGAGCCGCTCAGCCAGCCGCAGTCCGGCGCGGCGGCAGGCCCGGCGCACCCCGGCTTCCTGACTTTCGAGCAGCCCGGCGAGGAGCAGGTGCCCGCCCGGGACGAGGTGCGCGGCGAACGACGGGGCGAGATCAATCAGTGGCCCGGCGAGGATATTGGCGATGATCAGATCATAGGGCCCACGCGCGGCGAGCAAGGGGTGCGCCATCCCGTCGGCGACCAGCATGGTCAGTTCGCCCGGCCGCGCACCCATTGCCACGCGGTTGGTGGCGGCATTGTCAGCCACGACATCGAGGCACACCGCATCGATGTCGCTCGCGGTGGCCAAGGCGCGCGGCCACAAGTGCAGTGCGGCGAAGGCCAGCAGACCGGTGCCAGTGCCGATGTCGGCGCAGTTCTTCACCACCACACCGCGCGCTTTCATGGCGCTCAGCATTGTCAGGCACCCGGCGGTGGTGGCGTGCTGGCCGGTGCCAAAGGCCTGGCTGGCGGGGATCACATAGTCGCGCAGAGCGCGTTCGTTGAGCGCCGGATGCTCGGGCGTGTGGATATGAAACCGGCCGGCGCGGATCGGTTCGAGCCCGGTCTGACTCGCGGTCAGCCAATCAGTTTCGGGCAATTGCTCGGCAGCGAAGTTGGGCGCAGGTCCGTCGAACAACGCGGCGAGCGCGGCCGTGTCGGCGGGGGCAGGTTTGCGCGCCAGCCAGGCTTCGAGCTGCCAGTCATCGGGGCGGTCTTCAGCTACCTCGCTGCCCGCCAGCACGATCTCGTGATCCCAATCGTGTGCGTCCTCGTGTGCCAGCAAGGCCCCCTCGATCACCGCGCGCGGGGCATAGGCGATCAGCTTCCAGCTCACTTGGGCGCAGCCTCACTGGCGAGGCGCTTGGCCAGCCGCTCACGCCCGGCCTGCGCATAGGCGCGGCAGGCGGCGGGATCGAGCAGCGGGGATTTGCCCGACAAGCGCTCAAGCAGGTTGCTGGCGCCGGGGTGCGGGGTAAGGATCACATCGCAGGGCAGCGCTGCGACCACGTCGAGCCCGGCGCGCGCCGCAGCGATGCGGGCCGGATGATCGGTGAACCGGTAAGTGTCGGACGAGATGGTGTTGACGCTGTCGGCGTCGGCCAGCGTCACGCATTTGCCGCGCTCGCAACTGGTCCAGGTCCAGCTGGTCGAGCCGGGTGAATGGGTCGGCGTGGCGTGCGCAGTAAAGCGCGTGGTGCCAACGACCAGCGTGCCGCCATCGCGCAGCACCCGGTCAACCCGCGCGGGCTTCATTGGGTAAGCTTTGAGCCCCTCGGCCTGCGGATCATCCGCAAAAGCTTGCCCGCTGCGCAAGGCCTGCGCGGCGAACGGACCCACCGCCAGCTTTGCCCCGGTGGCGGCTTGCAATGCGGCAAACCCGCCCGCGTGATCGAAATGTTCGTGAGTTGAGAGGAGCCACTTCACCCGCCGGGGCTCGAACCCCAGCGCGCGGATACTGGCCAGCACTAGCGGCGCAGCGTCTTCCGGCCCGCTGTCGATCAGGACCAGCCCGGCGCTGGTTTCGACCAGCACCACGGTGATCCCGCAAGTGCCGACATACCATGTGTTGCCATAGATATGCGCGGGCGGGGCGGGATCGGACCAGCCATCATGGCCGGCGCAAGCTGCGGCAATGTCTTTGCTGGCGGCGGGATTGGGCTGCGGTGGCGGGGCAGCGCCGAGCAAGGTCAGCGCGGCAAGGGCGGCAAAAGCTTTAACGAACATAACTGGCTCCATTGGCATCCAGCACCGCGCCGGTCATGCTGGGCGGCGCATCGAGCGCGCAGAACGCGGCCACCGTGGCGATTTCCTCGGGCGTGGCGACCCGGCCCAGCGGGATATCTGCCAGCAAGGCCGCGCCGCCCCGGCTCGCCAGATAATCACCCGCCATCGCGGTGTCGGTGAACCCGGGGCAAATCGCATAGCTGAGCACGCCATGCGCGGCATAGTGCCTGGCGATGGTCTTGTGCATGGCGATCATCCCCCCCTTGGCCGCCGCATAATGCCAGTGTTCGGGCGAATCGCCGCGGTAAGCCGCGCGGCTGGCCATGTGAACCACCCGTCCGCCACGCCCATCGGCCAGCCAGTGCCGCACCGCGTAGCGGGACAGCTCAGCCGCCGAGGTCAGATTGATCCGCAGCGTATCTTCCCAGTTATCGAGCCACTGGATATCGCTCAGCCCCAGCGGGTTGGCCGCGAACAGCCCGGCGTTGTTGACCAATATATCGATCCGTCCGCCCGCGCGTTCCAGCGCTTCGTCCCACAACCGCGAGGGCGCGGTCGGGTCGGCCAAATCGGCCCCAATCGTATCTGCATCATGCGCGCGGCTGGCGTGGCCGATCACCTGCACACAGCGCGCGCGCAATGCCGCCGCAATGGCTGCGCCAATCCCGCGGGAGGAGCCGGTGACGAGTGCGGTAAGGGGGGGCTGGTCCATCCCCCCGCCATATGGCAGCCGCAGCGCAGCGGCTAGTGGGTTTGGACCGCTGACTGCGCCGCCTGCGCAATATCCCGTCCTGCCCCTTTGGGCGCTCTTGCTTGGCGGGGCGTTTTGATTAAGGGGAGTGCGCAGATAACCACAACCGGGCCGGTTCGGCCTTGCTGCCCAGAAAGGGTATCCGCCGCATGGCCGACGCGCGCCAACGTCCGATTTCGCCGCATCTGACCGACGGGATGCGCCTGCACTGGCGCTGGGGTCCGGCGATGTTCGTCTCGATCATGCACCGCGTCACCGGCGACGGACTGGCGCTGGTCGGGCTGCCGGTGCTGCTGTGGTGGCTCTATGCCTTGGCGAGCGGGCCGGAAGCCTATGCCACTTTCGCGGCCTGCGCCGGGGCCTGGTACGGCAAGATCGTGCTGATCGGACTGACCTGGTCGTTCTTCAATCACATGGCCTCGGGCCTGCGCCATTTCGTGATGGATATCGGCGCCGGGTACGAGCTGGCCAACAACGCTTTCTGGTCCTGGCTCACGCCGCTCCTCGCGCTTACCGCGACGGTGCTGGCCTGGGCCGCGATCATGCTGAAGTAAGGGAGCGCATCGATGGGCAACGGAACTTCACTAGGCCGGGTGCGCGGGCTGGGATCGGCGCATTCGGGCGCGCATCACTGGCTGCTGCAGCGCTATACCGCGATCGCCAACCTGCTTGGCGGGCTGTACCTCGCGTTCGGGCTGCTGCGGCTGCAGACTTACGACTATGCCGCGGTCCACACTTGGCTGCACAAGCCGCTGCCGGCGGTGCTGGTCGGGCTGTTCGTGGTCTCCACCTTCTGGCACGCGCGGCTGGGGCTGACCGTGCTGATCGAGGATTACGTCCACGAACACGGCAACAAATTTGCGGTGATGACGCTGCTTAACCTGCTGGCTTTTGCAGGCGGCGCGTTTGGCCTGCTTTGCATCGTGCGCATAGCGCTGGGATCCTGACATGACTGCACCGGCTTACAAGATTATTGATCACACTTATGACACCGTCGTTGTCGGCGCGGGCGGCTCTGGCCTGCGCGCCACCATGGGCAGCGCCGAGGCGGGCCTGCGCACCGCCTGCATCACCAAGGTCTTCCCGACCCGCAGCCACACCGTCGCCGCGCAAGGCGGGATCGCCGCCAGCCTGCAGAACAATAGCCCGGATCACTGGACCTGGCACATGTTCGATACCGTCAAAGGGTCGGACTGGCTGGGCGATCAGGACGCGATTGAGTACATGGTGCGTGAGGCTCCGGCGGCGGTTTACGAACTCGAACATGCCGGTGTGCCGTTTAGCCGCAACGACGACGGCACGATCTATCAGCGCCCGTTTGGCGGGCACATGCAGAACATGGGCGAAGGCCCGCCGGTCCAACGCACCTGCGCTGCGGCAGACCGCACCGGCCACGCCATGCTCCACGCGCTCTATCAGCAGAGCCTGAAGTACGACGCGGACTTCTTCATCGAATACTTCGCGATCGATCTGATCATGGATGGCGGCAAATGCGTCGGCGTGATCGCGCTGTGCATGGACGATGGCTCGATTCACCGCTTCCGCAGCCATGCGGTGGTGCTGGCGACCGGCGGCTATGGCCGGTGCTATTTCACCGCCACATCGGCTCACACCTGCACCGGCGACGGCGGCGGGATGGTGCTGCGCGCCGGGCTGCCGCTGCAGGACATGGAATTCGTCCAGTTCCACCCGACCGGGATCTATGGCGCAGGCGTGCTGATCACCGAAGGCGCGCGCGGCGAAGGCGGCTACCTGACCAATTCGGAAGGCGAGCGGTTCATGGAACGCTATGCCCCCTCGGCCAAGGATCTGGCCAGCCGCGACGTGGTCAGTCGCTCGATGGCGCTGGAGATGCGTGAAGGGCGCGGGGTGGGGCCGCATGGGGCCTACCTCAATCTGCACCTCGATCACATCGATCCCAAGGTGCTGGCCGATCGCCTGCCCGGGATCACCGAAAGCGGCAAGATTTTCGCCGGCGTCGATCTGACCCGCCAGCCGCTGCCGGTCTGCCCGACGGTGCATTACAACATGGGCGGCATCCCCGCGAACTACCACGGCGAGGTGATGACCATCGGCGCTGACGGCAATCCCGAAACGGTCGTGCCCGGCCTGTTTGCGGTGGGCGAGGCGGCCTGCGTTTCAGTGCACGGCGCCAACCGGCTCGGCTCGAACTCGCTGATTGATCTGGTGGTGTTCGGCCGCGCGGCCGGCCACCGCTTGAAGGAAACGCTCACGCCGGGTACGGCGCACAACGAACTGCCCAAGGACAGCGCCGATCTCGCGCTGGGCCGGCTGGACCATTTCCGCAATGCCACGGGCGGTTCACCCACCGCGCAAGTGCGGCTCGAAATGCAGCGCACCATGACCAAGGGCTGCGCGGTGTTCCGCGATGAAGCGCTGATGGCCGAAGGCAAGGCCGCGTTGACCCAGACCTATGCCCGGATGCAGGACATCAATGTTACCGACAAGTCGCTGATCTGGAACACCGATCTGATCGAGACGCTCGAACTCGACAACCTGATCGCGCAAGCCAGCGTCACGATCCACAGCGCCCACAACCGCAAGGAAAGCCGCGGCGCTCATGCGCACGAAGATTTCCCCGACCGGAACGACGCCGAATGGATGAAGCACACCGCCGCCTGGTTCGACGGCTGGGGCGGCAAAGGCGGCGCGGTCAAGATTGATTACCGCCCGGTGCATGAATACACGCTCACGGATGATGTGGAGTACATCAAGCCGAAGAAGCGGGTTTATTGAGGTGAAGCGGGTCGCGCTTTGGCTGCTTGTTGCCGTTCTCGCCGGAAGTGCGGGAAACGCGGCAACATCAGCCATTGACCCTGAGGCTGCTCAGCTGATCAAGTTTACCCGGCAAACGAAAGCAACCTATAGCGCCTTCAGTTGGAACGTCATCACTCAGCCAGATGGCGACTTGATCGAAGAATGGGCCGCTGAATTTCATTCGGGCTCATTGCACCGGGTCGAGACGCCGCGTGAACGCGTGATCGCGGACTGCGCGGCAATGACTGGCACTTACCTCGATCTGGCTTCTGGCGAGATTGTAAGTGGCGAACGCATTGCGAAGATCGCCTGCGGCATTGCGGATCACCTTGGCATCGCCAGCGCCAAGATGCTGCCAGCAGCGAACGGCCGCTACGGACCGGTCAGGCGTTTGGCTGTGGAAGATGGAAGTACCGTGCGGACATACTCGATCGACGCAAGAGGCCTAATTGTCGCAGAGCAGATTGCGTTGCCAGATGGCCACGTCAGCCTGGTGATGCAAGTTGTAGCGGTGAAGAAGACGGTCTCGCCAAGGATTTTCACTGTCGCATCACTTCAACGCAGTGCAGTTCCAGCGCGTTATAAAGTGAAGCCGGGTTTGTGATTGCGTAGGTGGGGCTACTGCGGCAACCGCAAAAGGGCCTCGAACACCCGTCACCCTGAACTTGTTTCAGGGCCCATTTCGCCCTCCGCTCCGTCGTTCCGTTTGGCGCGGCAACTGAGCCGTAGCAGTCTCAATTTAAGCTGCAGGGCTCTCGGCGCGATGGGTGCTGAAACAAGTTCAGCATGACGATTTTGGGAGGGCGAGGAATTAGCAGTCGAGATCAGCTAGCAGGACGACCAACCATGCCAAACCCCTTCCGCCCCCTCATCGCCACCCTCGCCCTAATCGCCTGCACCGCAGCCGCGCCCACGCCACCAACAACACCCCAACTTCCCGACCCGGCTCAGGCCGGCTGGCACGGGCACAAGGTCTGCGAGGTGCTGGCCGACAACGCGCAGGTCCGCTCGCTGCGCTGCACTTTTCCGCCGGGTGAGGGGCATGAGCGGCACTTTCATGCCGCGCATTGGGGCTATGTGCTGACCCCGTCGGTCATGCGGATCACCACCGCCAAGGGCACGGTCGTGCGCGAGCTCAAGGCCGGGGACACCTGGTGGAGCGACGGGGTGGCGTGGCACGAGGTGCTCAATGTCGGCACCACCACCGGGGTCTATCTGATCGTCGAACCCAAGGCGGCAACTGCTCGATAGATGGCGAGATTTTGGACACAGTTCAGTCCGGTTCGGTCCATCCTTCCACCTTCAAATGCAGCCCCGGATCGCGTTGGACGTGGATCACGTTGAGCACTTCGACGCGGTCATCGAAGGCCAGATAATAGATGTGGTGCATCCCGCTGCGCTTGCGGCGCAGGCCTGAGAGAATGTGATCGTAGAGTGGATAGCGCAAAGCCGAGACGCGCAACGCTTTGATGTCAGCCACTAGCGCGGCGACGTAACTCTTCGCCTGCGCGGCGCCCCACGTTTGGAGGGTGTAAGCTTTGGTCGCGTTCAAATCGTCAAGCGCATCAGGACGGTAGACCAGCTTCCGTCTCATTCGCCGCCAAACTCCTGCTCAAACCATGTGTCGATATCGAATTCGACAGCAGGCCCGCTATCCAGTGACTTCTGGACCATTGACCGCAGCGCTTCAATTTTTGCGTCTTCGTGCATGTATTGCCGCATCGCCTCGCGCACGACTTCACTGGTCGATCCGAACGCGCCCGACTCAACCTTGCGTTGGGCAAAATCGACAAACGGTTCGCCGAGGGCGATTGAAGTATTTTTGGCCATGCTGCGGCGTTACCAGATATTGGTAACGCCATCAACCTAAAGCGGCACGGTCACGGCGCAATCGCCCTCGCCATCCGCTCACCCAAACTCCACCCCCCTTGCGCACCCCACCAACCAAGGCCAAGCACCTCCCATGCGTATCGCTCTGTTCGAACCAGAAATCGCCGGAAATGTCGGTGCCGTACTTCGGCTGGGCGCGTGCCTGGGCGCGGCGGTGGATTTGATCGGGCCATTGGGGTTCGTCTGGGACGACAAGCGGGTGCGGCGCGCGGCGATGGACTATATTGATCATG
>JANNYT010000130.1:0-31105 GCA_031410255.1 Novosphingobium sp.
GCCACTGCTCGCCCCGATGGCGCTGGCCGCCGCGCAGCCCAAGGATGACGCTGAGGCCGATCAGGTCAAGGCCATGGCTGCGGCGACCGACAATGTCGGGCTGTTCTTTGGCGAAGACATCTTCATCGCGATCGGCTCGATTCTGCTGATGAAGGGCTTCCTTGAGCAGCAAGGGATCGTGCTCGCACCGTTCGACTTATCGGTCTGGGCGATCCCCACCGCGATTGCTGCGTTTGCGATTCACGGCTTCAGGCTGTGGCGGTTCGGGCGGCGGCAGCGATGATTGGGCTGGCGCAAGTCTACATTGTGGCCGGACTGGTGTTCGCCGCATTTGCGCTGCTGTCAGCGCGCGATGCCAGCAATCCCAAGCGCTGGGTCAACGCGACGTTCTGGGGCTTGCTGGCGCTGTCGATGCTGGCGGGTGACCGGCTGGACGATCTGGGCAACGGGTTGCTGGTGATCGCATTGGTGGCGATCGCAGCGCTGGGTGGGCTTGGCCGCGGGGCGGAGCCCGATGAAGCAGCGGTGCGGCAAGAGCGCGCCACGCGCCACGGTAACCGGCTGTTCCTGCTCGCGCTGGTCATCCCGCTGACCGCATTGGCCGGGACTTTGGTGTTCAAACTGGTGCCGTGGCTGATCGATCCCAAGCAGGTCACCTTGGTCAGTCTGGCGCTGGGGGCCATCCTAGCGCTCCTGCTGGGCCTCTTCGTGCTGCGCGAGCGCCCGGTCACGCCGCTGCAGGAAGGCCGCCGCCTGATGGACGCGGTCGGCTGGGCTGCGCTGCTGCCGCAAATGCTCGCCAGTCTCGGCGCAGTTTTCGCGCTCGCCGGGGTGGGTAAAGTAGTTGGCAGCTAGATGAGCGAAGTCATCCCCGATGGCTCGCGGTTTGGTGCGGTGACGGCCTATGCGGTGGGCATGGCGCTGTTCACGATGGCGATGGGCAATGCCTTCGCCGCCTTCCCGGTGATGGCCGCAGCAATCGGCTTGCCGATCCTGATCGGGCAGTATCATGGCGACCCGGCAGTAGTCGCGGCAGTCGGGATGCTCGCAGGGTTTTGCGGCACCTTGATGACCCCGATGGCGGCCAATTTCAACATTGTCCCGGCCGCGCTGCTCGACCTCAAGGACCGCAACGCCGTGGTCAAAATGCAAGTGCCGACAGCACTGCCGCTGCTGCTGTTCAACATCGCGCTGCTCTATTGGGCGGCCTTCCGGTGAGCGGACTGAACGCAGCGCTGGCCGGGAAATTCATGGCGCTGACGCTTGGCCACCTGGGCCGCGAATACCCGCACAAGCTCGATCACGTGCTCGATGGGCCCGAAGACGCGCTGACGCCTAGCGCGCTCCACCCAATCTTTCACGGCAGTTTCGACTGGCACAGCTGCGTCCATGGCTGGTGGCAAGTGCTGCGGCTGGCTCGGCTCTATCCAGATCTGCCCGAGGCGGCGGCGGTGCGGGAGCGCGCCGAAGTAATGCTGACCGAGGGCAATTTTACCGCCGAGACAGCCTATCTCGCGCGGCCATCAGCGCGCGGATTTGCGCGACCGTACGGTTGGGCCTGGGCCTTGGCCCTGCATGGTGAGATGGTGCAGCACGATGCCGCTTGGGCGCGCCACGGCGACGCTTTCGCGCATGCTTTTGCCAGGCGCTTTGCTGATTTCCTGCCGCTCCAGACTTACCCGATCCGCACCGGCACCCATTTCAACTCGGCCTTCGCGCTGGTGCTGGCGCTGGATTGGGCGCGCGAACACCATGGCGCGCTGGAAGGCTTGATTGAGAGCCGCGCGCGCGAATGGTTCGCCGCCGATGCGGGCTGTCAGGCGTGGGAGCCGGGCGGTGACGAGTTTCTCTCGCCAGCCTTGTGCGAGGCGCTGCTGATGAGCCGGGTTTTGGGCGCGCAATTTGCGGACTGGTTCGAACGCTTTCTGCCGTCTTGCGCTGACGGGCAGCCCGCCACTCTGTTTGTTCCGGCGACTGTATCAGACCGCAGCGACGGCAAGATCGCCCACCTTGACGGACTAAACCTCAGCCGCGCGTGGTGCTGGCGGCATATCGCTGCGGCATTACCAGAAGGCCACGCAGATGCGCCGATCGCGCGCGCCACGGCGACGCAGCATCTGGCCGCCGCCCTGCCGCATGTGGCGGGTGATTACATGGGCGAGCACTGGCTCGCCAGCTTCGCTTTGCTGGCGCTGCAGGCCCCCCTTTGAGAATACGATTGCGCATGAATTATGCGATGGTTGCAATCGATTGTTGTTCTTGCGGTTATCCTGTGTCATGTCAGGGCTGAAAAGGTCGCAATGACCGGGGAGAGAGCCCATGGAAACCCGCCGTCCACGCTTGTCGCTGTTGCGCATTCTCGAGATGAATCTGGGATTTCTGGGGCTGCAATTCAGTTTCGGGCTGCAGCAAGGCAACATGGGCCCGATCTATTCCTATCTTGGCGCGGACGAAGCGCAATTGCCGATCCTCTCGCTGGCGGGGCCGCTGACCGGACTGATCATCCAGCCGATCATCGGCGCGATGAGCGACAAGACCGGCGGCAAGTGGGGGCGGCGAACGCCGTACTTTCTGTTTGGCGCGGTGCTGTGCTGCCTCGGCCTGTTCGCGATGCCGCTGTCGGCCTCGATCGTAATGGCGGTTTCGCTGCTATGGGTGCTTGATGCGGGCAACAACATCACGATGGAGCCTTACCGCGCCTACGTCTCCGACCGGCTCAATCCGGACCAGCGCCAAGCCGGGTTCCTGACTCAGAGCGCCTTTACCGGGCTCGCCCAGATGCTCGCATTCGCCACCCCCGCGCTGCTGGTGGCGCTGGGGATGAACCAGGACTGGGTCGACAGTCACAATATCCCGTACACCGTGCGGATCGTGTTCTGGGTTGGCGCGGTGCTGTCGCTCAGCACGATCGTGTGGTCGGTGTTGCGCGTCCCCGAACTGCCGCTGACCGCCGCCCAACGCGCGCACATTGCAGCGCAGCCCAAAGGCGTGCGGGCGACGCTGGCTGAGGTGGGCCAAGCGATTGTTGCGATGCCGGTGGCGATGCGCAAACTCGGGGTGATGAGCCTGTTCCAGTGGTTCGGGATGTCGGGTTACTGGACCTATGCGGTCTATTCGATCGGGCGGTCGATCTATCAAACCGCTGAGCCCAACAGCTCTGCATTCCACTCGGCCGTGTTGACCAACGGGCTGGTCGCCGCGTTCTACAATTTCGTCGCCTTCGCCTCGGCGATGCTGATGGTGCCGCTGGTGCGCCGAGCCGGGCCGGGGCCGTTGCACGCGATCTGCCTCGCGGCAGGCGGGCTGGGCATGCTGGCCTTGCCGCATATCACCAGCGTCTCGCTGCTGTTCCTCCCTGCAATCGGGGTCGGGCTGGCCTGGGGGAGCATCATGGGCAATCCTTATGCGATCCTCACCAATTCAATCCCGCCGGCGCGGACCGGGGTCTATATGGGCATCTTCAACATGATGATCGTGATTCCGATGCTGCTGTTTGCACTGCTGATGAGCACGCTCAACCTGGGGATCGTGAATATCGGGTTCGGGATTTACGCGAACCTGCTCGGCAATGATCCGCGCAACATGCTGTCGGTCTGCGGGGTTTGCCTGATTATCGCCGCCTTCGCGGTCCTGTGGGTCAAGGAAGGCCGCGTCGGGGCGACCGCACCGGAACTTGCGCACAGCTGATGCCACTGCGCTTCGCCTTTCTGCACAGCGCCGAGGCCAGCCTCGTGCTCGAATGCCAAACTGCTGCTGCGCCGCTATGGCGGCATTTGGGCGCGCGGGTGGAGCTAGGCGAGCTGGCGGCGCTGGCGCAGGGACGGACTGCCGCCAGCTTTTCGCTCGATCAGGATGTGCCGCTTGCCAGCGTGCCGCCCACTGGGCTCGGTTGGTTTGGCCCAGCGGTGCTGCGGCTCAGCCGGGCCGGGGCGCGGTGCGTGCCTGTGTTTGGCGCGGCGCAAGTGACGCAAGGCGATGGCGCGATCACCATCACGCTGGACGACGAACGCGAAAGTGTGCGGCTAATCCAGCGGTTCAGCCTCGCGCCTGGCGGGGCATTTTTGTGCGATGCGCGGATTGAGAACACCGGCCAAGCGCCAATCACCCTCGATTGGCTGGCCAGCGCGATGGTGCCGCTGGCCGCCAGCAGCGCCGCGCTGGTCTCGTGGCGCGGGCGGCACAATGCTGAGCTGCAGGAATGCACCGAGCCCATGCCCGCGCAAGGCTGGCGGCGCGAAACGCGGCGCGGAATCTCGGGCCACGGCGGGCCGCCGGGGGTGGTCGTGCTGGATCAGGGCGCTGGCCATCACACCGGGCAGGTCTGCGCGCTGCAATTGTGCTGGTCGGGCGACAGCCAGATCGCGGTGGAGCGTGATGACGAGGGGTTCTGGCTGCTGAGCGCCGGTGCCGCGCTGCAACCGGGCGAAGTCGTGCTGGGATCTGGCGAAAGCTACGCAGCGCCGCAAGCCATTCTGGCGATCTCGACGCTTGGCCGCAATGGCGCCAGCAGTCAGCATCACGCCGCGGTGCGCGCGCTGCTGCGCTGGCCGGGCGGGGCGATGCGCCCGCGCCCGGTCCACCTCAACAGCTGGGAAGCCTGCTATTTCGATCACGATGCGGCGCGGATCGGCGAGCTGGCCGAGGCTGCCGCTGCGATCGGGATCGAACGCTTCGTGCTCGATGATGGCTGGTTCAAGGGCCGCACCAACGATCAAGCCGGGCTGGGTGACTGGACCTGCGACCTGGCGAAATACCCCTATGGCTTGAAGCCCTTGGCCGACAAGGTGCGCAGTCTGGGGATGGAATTTGGCCTGTGGGTCGAGCCTGAAATGGTCAACCCCGACAGCGACTTGTATCGCGCGCATCCCGACTGGGCTTTGGCGCTCGATGGGCGCGAACGGCCGACCGCGCGGGGTCAGCTGGTGCTCGATCTGCGCCGCAGCGAAGTGCGCGATTACCTTTTTGGCGCGCTCGACAAACTGCTGAGCGAGGTGCCGATTTCATACCTGAAGTGGGACCACAACCGCGATCTTTCGCCCGCTGGCGGCGCAGCGCAAGTGCGCGCGACCTATGCCTTGTTCGAGCGGCTGCGCGCCGCGCACCCCATGGTCGAGATCGAGGGCTGCGCGGGCGGGGGCGGCCGCTCAGACGCGGGCCTCGCGCCCTATGTTCACCGCTTCTGGACCAGCGACAACATCGACGCGGTCAGCCGCACGAGCATGCAGCGCAGCTTTCTGGCGTGGCTGCCGCCCGAACTGATGGGCGCTCACGTCGGGGCGAGCCCCGCACATGCGACCGGGCGGACCCAGGCGCTGGGTTTCCGCGCTGGCGTGGCCATGACCGGACACTTCGGGGTGGAACTCGATCCGCGCAAACTGGACGAGCGGGACCGGGTTGAACTGGCTGACTGGATCGGGTTCTACAAGGACTGGCGCCATCTGCTGCACGGCCACACCACGTGGCTGGGTGAGGGCGCGGACGGGCTGGTGTGGCAAGCGGTGGGCACCGCGCAGGAGTTTCTGCTGTTCGCGCTGTGCACCGCGCCGCCGCTTGATCGCCGGCCGCAGCCGCTGCGCTTGCCGTTCCTGGCGCAGGAAGCGGCGCTTGATCTGGAGTTGCTGCGCTTTGGCGGAGGCGGGCGGGGCTATGCTGCGCACCGTCCGGCACTGTGGGAAGACAATCAGCGTTTCACCGGATCGTGGCTGGCCGCAGCCGGACTGCCGCTGCCACCGCTCAAAGCCGAAAGTGTCGCTATCTTTCACGGGAGGGCCGCATGAGCCTGGCTGATCTGCCGCACCGCCGCCGCAACCTGCTGACCGGTGAATGGCTGCTGGTCTCGCCGCACCGGGCCAAGCGGCCATGGCAGGGTGAGGCTGCGCCGCCGCCGGCGCCGCGCCCGCCCGCGCACGATCCGGGCTGTCATTTGTGCGCCGGAAACAGCCGCGCGACCGGGGAGGTGAACCCGGATTACACCGGCACTTTCGTCTTCCAGAATGACTTTGCTGCGCTGCTGGAAGCAGGCGGCGAGGGTGCGCCGCATGAGCTGTTTGAGACCCAGCCCGCGCGGGGCGAGGCGCGGGTGATCTGCTTTGCCCCCGACCACGGGGCAACGCTAGCCCGGCTCGAGCCAGCGGCACTGGGCCGGGTGATTGACTGCTGGTGCGACCAGTCGGCTGAGCTGGGCACGCGCTGGGCGCATGTCCAGGTGTTTGAGAACAAGGGCGCGATGATGGGCGCATCCAGCCCGCATCCGCACGGCCAGGTCTGGGCCAGCGACTTTGTGCCCGAACTGGTGAGCAAGGAGGAAGCGCAACAGCGCGCCTTCCACGCCGCGCGCGGCGCAGTGCTGCTGGATGCCGTCGCGCAAGCCGAACTGGCCGACGGCAGCCGGGTGGTTGAGGCTAACGACCATTGGCTGGCTGTGGTGCCACACTGGGCAGCATGGCCGTTCGAAGTGCTGCTGATCGCGCGCGATGAAGTGGCGCGGCTGGAGGATCTGACCGCTGCCGCACGCACCGCGCTGGCGGACATCCTGACGCCGCTCCTGCGCCGCTATGACGGTCTGTTCGACTGCGATTTCCCCTATTCGATGGGCTGGCACGGCGCGCCGCATGCGCTGGGCGCAGACACCGCGCATTGGCGGCTGCACGCGCATTTCCTGCCGCCGCTGCTGCGCTCAGCCAACGTGCGTAAACACATGGTCGGATTTGAACTGCTTGCCGAAACGCAGCGCGATCTGACCCCGGAAAGCGCCGCCGAGCGTTTGCGCGACGTGGCGATCGGGTGATGGATTTGTTGCAACGCGCGCGCGGTGGCTATGCCGCAACCTATGGTGCAGAGCCGCAAGGCGTGGTGTTTGCGCCGGGGCGGGTCAACCTGATGGGCGACCACGTCGATTACAATGACGGGCTGGTCTTGCCCATGCCGATCACGGCTGGCACTGCGATTGCCTGGGGCGCTGCGGGTGGTGCCGCGATCGAGGCGATTGCGCTCGATCTTGACGGCGCCCGCGACAGCTTCGCTCCGGGCGCGGTCAGCCCGGGTCAGACCTCCGACTGGCGCTCATATGTGCGGGGCACAGCCAGCGCCTTGGCCGCGCGCGGCGCTCCGGCTGGCCCGGCGCGGCTGGCGATCTGCGGCTCGATCCCGCGCGGTTCGGGGCTGTCTTCCTCGGCCTCGTTGTGCGTCGCGATCGGAAGCGCCTTGGCGGCGGCGGCTGGTGCGCCCGCACCTGCGCCGACCGAACTGGCGCTGGCGGCGCAACTGGCCGAGCATGACTGGGCCGGGGTCAACTGCGGGATCATGGACCAGATGGCAGTTGCCGCCGGATCGCCGCGCAATGCCTTGCTGCTCGATTGCCGCGACTTGTCGTTCCGAAATGTGCCGCTGCCCGAAGGCTGGGCGGTGATGATCGTGCAATCGGGGGTGACGCGCGGGCTGGTTGATGGGCACTACAACGCCCGCCGCGCTGATTGTGAGGCGGCGGCGCGCGCGCTGGGGCTGGCGTCGCTGCGTGATGCCGACGCGGCGATGATCGCGGCGGCCGGGCTTGAGCCGGTGGCGCGCGCGCGGGCGCTGCATGTGGTGGAGGAGATCGCCCGCACCAAGCAAGCTGCGCAGGCATTGGCGGCGGCCGACCTGGCCGTACTGGGCGAGCTGCTGCGCGGCAGCCACGCCTCGCTGCGTGATCAGTTTCAAGTCAGCGTGCCGGCAGTCGATGTCTTGGTAGAGGTGCTCAACACCGCGATCGGCCCGCATGGCGGCGCGCGGATGACCGGCGGCGGGTTTGGCGGCGCGGTGGTCGCGGTGCTGGCGGCCGATGCCGTGCCGCGCGTCACCGCTGCCATCAAGGCTAACTATGCCGCCCCCGCTGGCGGACACGTTTCCATCATGATCGAAGATGCCGGCCCGCGGGCCGCTGGGGTAATGCAATGACCGAGCCGCAAGTTGAACCAAGTCCATTCCAGCCCAGCGGGGTCACGCATTGGCAGCCCGGCGCGATCAGCGGGGCGCAGCTGCCGTTGATCACCGCGGCCGATGCTGTGCCGATCCTGCCCGGGTTGGACCTGTGGGACAGCTGGCCGCTGGCGCACGAAGACGGGCGCACCGCGCTGGTCGCTGGACGAGAATTCTGGTTCTTCCTCAGCGCGAAGTGCTTCCCCGATCCCGGACAGCGGCACGATGCGGCCAAAATCCGGCTGGCCTCGCTGGGCCATGATGGCTGGCGCGATCACGGCGATGCTTTGCCAGCCGCGCTCAGCCCCGGAACCCGCGAGTGGGCCGGATCGGCCGTGCTGCACGATGACGGCATCAGCGTTACGCTGTTCTTCACTGCCGCCGGCCGGCGCGGGCACGGGCCTTCGTTCGAGCAGCGGCTGTTCGCGGCCAGCGGGCGGCTCGAGCGAGGATCGCTGGTCGGCTGGCAGCAGCCGGCCGAACTGGTGCGTTCCGACGGCGAGCGCTATGTCATTGCCGCTGAAACCGATGGCGCGCCAGGGATGATCAAGGCGTTCCGCGATCCCGCCTGGCTGCGCGATCCCGCCACCGGGCTGTGCCACCTGCTGTTCACCGGCAGTGCCGGCTGGAGCGAGGCCGAATACAACGGCGTGGTCGGACTGGCGACCCGCGACGCGGCTGGGGCGTGGCACTTGAACGACCCGCTGATCGATGCAGTCGGGGTGAATAATGAACTGGAACGCCCGCATGTGATCGTGCGTGACGGCAAATATTACTTGTTCTGGTCGACCCAGCGCCGGACCTTCGATCCAGTTGGCGAAACCGGCCCGAATGGGCTTTATGCGATGGTCGCTGACGGGTTGACCGGGCCTTATCGCCCGGTCAACGGCTCGGGACTGGTCGCGGCCAATCCTGCCGCCGAGCCAACTCAGGGCTATAGTTGGTGGGTCACCGGCGAGGGCGCGGTGTGGAGCTTCATCGACCACTGGGGGATGCAGGGCCGCAGCTTTGACCAGGACCCGGCGCTGCTGCGCAGCCAGTTCGGCGGCACTCCGGCACCGGTGTTCCAACTCACCTTTGCGGGCGACACTGTCACCGCCTGCTGATCGGGATTTTTCGTGCGACCGCAATATCACTATGCCGCTGCCGCCAATTGGCTCAGCGATCCCAATGGGCTGATCTGGCACGCGGGTGAATGGCACCTGTTCTACCAGTACAACCCGCAAGGCGAGGTGTGGGGCCACATGAGCTGGGGCCATGCCGTGAGCCGCGATCTGGCGACCTGGGAAGAACTGTCGGTGGCCTTGGCCGAGGACTCGCAGGGCGCGATTTTTTCAGGCTCGGCGGTGATCGACCATACCGGCAGCGCGGGTTTTGGCGCGGATGCGATGGTTGCGATTTACACCAATGCGGTGATCGACGGCGCGCCGCACCAGACCCAGCATTTGGCTTGGAGCACTGATAACGGGCGCAGCTGGCATAAATATGCTGGCAACCCCGTGCTCGATCTGGGCATGGCCGATTTTCGCGATCCCAACGTGTTCTGGCACGCGCCCACGCTCAGCTGGATCATGGCGGTGGTGCTGTCGAACGAGAACAACGCCCAGCTGTACCGCTCGAATGATCTCAAACAATGGGAGCTGTTGGCTGAAATCAGCGGCGCAGATGCCCCCGGCGAAATCTGGGAATGCCCCTTGCTGATCGAGCTGCCGGTTGAGGGCGAAGCAGCCTCGCGCTGGCTGTTCAAGGTCGATGCGCTGCGCGGCGCGCCGGGGTCTGGCGCGATCTATCGCACTGGCACCTTCGATGGAGTCCGGTTCACCGCTGATCCGGGTCCTTGGCAGGTCGCCGATTGGGGCAGCGACTTTTACGCCGCGATTGCCTGGCACGAGCCGCGCGATGATGCGGGCCGGCCATTATGGATCGGCTGGCTGGGCAATCACGCTTATCAGGGGCAACTGCCGCTGAAGGGCTGGCGCGGGGCGATGAGCCTGCCGCGCCGGCTGTCGCTGCGGCGCAACCAAGCAGGCTACCGGCTGCGGCAAGAGGTTGCGGTTGAGGCGGTCGGTGCGGTGCCTGCGGCTCGCCTGACGCAGGCCACAATCGATCAGGCGGCGCGGCTTGAACTACCCGGCGAGCAAGACTTCGCATTGCGAATTGCTGATCGCGCTGGCCGGATGATACTGATCGAGCGGCGCGAAAGTGTGGTTCTGGTCACGCGCCGTGATCCTACGGCGCCGTATCTCGATACAGTCCAGCAAGCCCGCCTGGCTGGCACCATGCCGCTGCAACTGTGGCTCGATGTGGGCAGTATCGAACTGTTCGCTGCTGCGGGCTGCACGGCCGTAGCGCTTCAGCACCAGTTGCAAGGCGCCGAACTGTCGCTCAGCTTTGCGCTAACCAGCCACAGCGACTTGCCGCCGCTCTAGGCGGTATCACGGCGGACCAGCACGGGCGCCATTTCAACCGACGGCGCATCGTGGCCTGCGATCCGCTCAAACAAGGCGCTGACCATCGTGCGCGCGCCGATCGCTACGCTCTGGCTGATGGTGGTGAGCCGCGGGATGGTCTGTTCGGCCAGCGGCAGATCGTCGAAGCCGGTGACCGAGACCTGCTTCGGCACGGCAATACCGCGATCAGCCAAGGCGCGCACAGCATGCATCGCAATCAGATCCGACCCCGCCGCAATCCCATCAACCTCGGCTCCGATCCGTTCGATATGCGCGGCGATTTCACCGGCCATGATGTCAGACGCCAAATGCGTATCTAGCTTGAGCGGCTGTGGCAGCCCGGCAGCTTTGGCCGCATCACACAGGCCAAGATAGCGCTCGCCCAGTTCGGGCGCGATCGTCTCGCCCAGAAAGGCCAGCCGCGTTCGGCCAGCCTTGATCAGGCATTCACCAGCGAGCTGCCCGCCCAGCCGGTTGTCCACGCCCACCGCGCAGTGCACCTGGCCGGGCTGATGCATGCCCCAGACCACCAGTGGCCGATACCATTGCGCGACCCGTTCGATCGCCGCGAACTGGTTGGATTGGCCGATCAGCAGCACGCCATCGAGCATGCCCGAATCGGCGATCCGCTCCAGCCAGTCGTCAGCGTCGGGGATGACCCGGCTGAGCATGATGTCATAGCCGCTCTCGGTCAGCGCATCGGCCAGATGGCCCAGGATCGTCATGAAGAATGGGTCTGACAGGTGCTGCCGCTGTTCGTGGCCCAGCGGCACCACTACGCCGATAACCTTGGTTTCCTGCACCCGCAGCCGCCGCGCCATCTGGTTCGGGCGAAAGCCGTGCGCGCGCGCCAGCGCCTGGATGCGCTCGCGCGTTTCCTGATTGACCAGCGACTTGCCGGCCAAGGCGCGCGACACGGTGCCGGTTGAAACCCCGGCCAGCCGCGCCAATTCCGCGATGTTGCGAATGCGCAGCGGTGGGGGCGCAGGATCATTCATCGACGGACACAACCCTTTTAGAGGAGCTACTTGGAAATCAGATGCGGCGAGCAGGTCCCGCCTGTCAACCATGCGGGCACACGCTTCGCTACGATCTGATCTCCTGCGGGACGCACGTAACCAGCAGTTCTGCGGCTTATCTGACACAGGGTCGGCTTTTTAGCAATCGATTGAAAATTGTCATTGCAATCGATTGTTGTATGTGCGACTGCAAGCTTCGACCTGCTCTGAAGGCAGGCGTGTATCCTGGAAGAGGGGAGTGGTTATGAAAAAGTCTGTTCTGCGGAACTGTGTGTCGCTTGCTGCGGTTGCGGCGATGGGCCTGTTCGCGGTGCCTGCCTATGCGCAGATTGCACCTGCTGCCGCCGCTGATGATGATAGCGCAGTGGGTCTTGACGAAATCGTCGTCACCGCATCGGGCAAAGACAAGACCAAGCTCAACAGTTCGGTATCTTCGACCAGCGTCGATGCCGCACTGATCGAAAATCTCCATCCTTCTTCGGAAGCCGAAGTGTTCCGGATGATCCCAGGCATCCAGGTGGCCGGTACTTCCGGCCCGGGCGGCAACTCCAATATCGCAGTGCGCGGCCTGCCGGTTGCCACCGGCGGTTCGCCGTTCGTGCAGATCCAGGAAGATGGCCTGCCGACTGTATTGTTCGGCGATATCCAGTTCGGTAATAACGATTACTGGACGCATTTTGACGCTAGCGTTGAAAAGGTTGAATCGGTTCGAGGCGGCGGCGCCACGACTTACGCCTCGCAAGCTCCCGGCGCGGTCATCAACTACCTCAGCAACACCGGCGCCAAGGAAGGCGGCTTCGTGCGGCTGACCGAAGGCCTGAACTTCAACGAGACCAAGGTCGACTTCCGCTATGGCGGCCCGATCAACGATGGTCTGCGGTTCCACATCGGCGGCTATTTCAAGACCGGCCGCGGCCCGCTTCACGCTGGCTTCAACGTGTCGGACAGCATTCAGATCAAGGCGAACATCACCAAGGATCTGGGCGACAACAACGGCTTCTTCCGGCTCTACGTCAAGGTGGCCGACACCAAGGAGCCAAACTACACCGGCGCCCCGGCACTGGCGACGCTCAGCGGCAGCACCGTTTCAAACGTGCAGCCGTTCCCGGGCTTTGATGGCCGCGATCAGTCGAACTACTCGATCTACAACCAGAACTTCCTGATCTATAACCGCACCGGCCAGCTTGAGCGGGTCGGCATGGACGGGATCCGCACCAAAGCGACTTCGGTTGGCGGCCAGCTGCACTATGAATTCGGCAGCAACGTGACAGTCGATGACAATATGCGCTGGACCAAGATGAGCGGCAGCTTCACTGCGCCGTTCAGCAACGTCACCCGCGCCGCAGGGATCGTTGGGTCGCAGCTGTCGCTTAACGGTACACCTTATGCCACCGTCGGGTCGATCCGCTACGCCTCGGGGCCGCAGGCCGGCCAGACTTTTACCGGCACCTACGTTGACAACAACGTCAACGTCCGCACCAATATCCGTGACATTGGCAGCACCGCCAACGATCTGGCGCTGTCGGCCAAGTTTGACATGGGCAACGGCGGCAAGGTAACCGTTCGCGGCGGGTTCTTCTACATGAACCAGAAGATCGCGATGGACTGGCACGTCGACAAGTCGCTGCGCGCAGTGAGCGGCAGCAACCCTTCCCAGCTCGATCTGTACAGCACCACTGGCGCCAAACTGACGCAAGAGGGCATCTCGGGCTACAACAACAATTGGGGCAGCTGCTGCGCGCGTGACTATGATCTGTCCTATACCAACACGGCCCCTTACGCCGCGCTGGAACTCGACACCGATCAGTTCAACCTCGATGCATCAGTCCGCTTCGAAAACGTCCATGCTTCGGGCAGCGGGACGCAAGGCGGCACTGAATTCCTCGTGAATTCGGGCGGCGTGCTGATCCCGGCGATCACCAGCAACAGCCCGCGCGAAGTGCTCAACTACTCGCGCAGCTATACCTCGTGGACCGCAGGCGCGCTGTTCAAGGTCAACCCCAACACCAGCCTGTTCGTCCGCGCCTCGCGCGGCGGGCGCTTCAATGGTGACCGGCAGACCTTTGGCGGCAAGATCGCCAGCGACGGTTCGCTCTGCACCTCGGCGCAAGCTGCTGCGGGCACGCTGGGCTGCGCCTCGGACGGCGTCACCCCTTCGGTTGACTTCATCAAGCAGTACGAACTTGGCCTCAAGAACCGCGGCGAACTGGCAGGCGGGCGCTACACGATGGAACTGACGCTGCTCAAGGGCAGCTTCAAGCAATCGACTTTCGAACTTTCGGCGACCCGTTGCCCCGGCGGCGCGGGCGGCTGCGTGATCGATGCGCGCTACAAGTCCTACGGGCTTGAATTCTACGGCACCTATCGCACTGGCGGGTTCACCTTGGTCGGCAACGCCACGTACACCAAGGCGACCCGTTCGGGCACGACCTCGACCGGCGCGCCCACGCCGTTCACGCGGGCTCCGTACCTGCCTGATCTGATCTACACCGTGCAGGCCAACTACGACTTCAACGATCTGGTCGGCTTCGGGGTTTCGGCATCAGGCCAGTCAAACATCATCGATGACGGCGGCCGGTCCTATCCGGGCGGCGCGGTGATCGGGGTCAACTTGACAATCCACCCAATGGAGAACCTCGAATTCGGGATCCAAGGCTACAACGTGTTCAATCGCTATGACCTGCGCGGCAGCGGCAATATCGCCGATGGTTCGGTGACCCCGGTGGTAATCGGCACGGGTCCGGCGCTGGGCCGCACCTGGACCGCTTCGGTCAAGCTTGGCTTCTAATCGAGCAAGGCAACGAATTGGGTCGCACCAATGGGGGGAGGCAGTCTACGGACCGCCTCCCCTTTTGGCGTCGGGCCTGCGCGATCAGGACTCGACAAGGTCATCCGGGCTGATCAGGAACAACGTATGAGCGCGCCTAACCACGACCTTGACGCTGTCCGCGGGCGCGGCTTCGCGCTGCGTGAGGCACAGCAATATGGCGCGGCGGCGGAGTTGTTCGCCGGGGCCGCAGCCCGCTTTCCAGCCGATCCGGCGCTGGCCTTCGGACTGGCGCAGACCCGCTATGAATTGGGCCATCCCTCCGCTGAACTGTTCGCCCGGGCGCAGGCGCTGGCACCGGGCAATCTCGACATTACCCGCAATCATGCGCTCGCATTGATTTCAGAAGGGCAGATCGAACCGGCCCGCGCCTTGCTGGCAGCGCAGCTGGCCGCGCACCCGGATTGGCTGGCCGGGCACAAGGCGCTCGCCACGCTCAACTGGACCAGCGGCGACCGCGCGCACTTTTCCGATCATCTGGCCCCGGCCTGCCGCGCGCAGCCGGGCAATGCCGCGCTGTGGCTCGCCTGGTTCGGCAATCTGGCACAGGCGCGCGATTGGCCCGGCGCGCTGGCGGTGCTGGCTGAGGCGGAGCAGCACCTCGGCAATGTCCCCGCCGTTCAGGCGTCGCGCCTGTTCGTGGCGGTCGAAAGCGGCGCGCCCGAGGCCGACCAGCTGATCGCCGCCACCGCCCAGTTTCGCGGCGACGTCTCCAGCTTGTGCCGGATCCGCCATGCATTGCGCCGCGGAGATCCGGCGCGGGCCGAAGCCGAGGCGCTGGCCATGACCGGCACCTCTTCAGCCATGCTTTATTGGCCGTATCTGTCGCTGGCTTGGCGCTTGCAAAGGGACGCGCGGGCCGAGTGGCTCGACCAGCCGGGCCGCTTGATCCAGTCGCTCGACAGCGGGTTGAGTGCGGCTGAGCTGACCGAACTGGCCGACTTGCTGCGCGGTCTGCACACCGCTGCCGCGCCCTATCTGGAACAATCCGTGCGCCACGGCACGCAGACCGACCGTTCAGTCCTGCTGCGGCACGAAGCGCCATTACAGCAGGCCAAAGCGCGGCTGCTCGGGCTGATCCGCGAATACGTTGATGCCCTGCCGCCGCCCGATGCCGCGCATCCCTTGCTGGGCGCACCGCGTGGGAAGCTGTTGATTGAGGGCAGCTGGTCAGTGCGGCTGACCCGGCAAGGCCACAACGTGCCGCATACCCATGCGCTGGGGTGGCTCTCGACCGCGTTCTACGTGGCGCTGCCCGATGCCGCTCAGCTGGGCGCGCCGCCCGCCGGGCACATCGCCTTCGGCACCCCGCCGCCCGAACTGGGACTGGCGCTCGAACCCTATTGCACGATTGCCCCCGCGCCGGGGCACTTGGCAGTATTCCCCTCGACCATGTGGCACTCAACCGTGCCGTTTGCAGCGGGCGAGCGGCTGGTGATCGCTTTCGACATTCGCCGTCCAAAGGCCTAGGAGCGCCCAATGCAGCCTGAAAATTCGATCCGCAGCGTGGTCATTGTCGGCGGCGGCACCGCCGGGTGGATGACTGCCGCGGCGCTGGCCAATGCGATCCGCACCGGCTGCACGATCACGCTGATCGAGAGCGACGAAATCGGCACGGTCGGGGTCGGCGAAGCAACCATTCCGCCGATCAAGACTTTCAACGAGAGCCTGGGGATCGACGAGAACGAATTCGTCCGGGCCACGCAGGGCTCTTTCAAACTGGGGATCGAATTCGTCAATTGGGGCGCGCAGGGCAACGCCTATTTCCACCCGTTCGGCACCTATGGGCGCAACTTCGATCTCCTGCCGCTGCACCAGTATTGGCTGGCTGCACAGGCCAAGGGCGCCGCGCCGCAATTGCAGGACCTGTGCATGGCCTGGGCCGCCGCCAGTCGCGGCAAGTTCGCCCCGCCGCTGGCCGAACAGCGCAGCGTGCTGTCGACTTATGACTATGCCTACCACTTCGATGCCGGGCTCTATGCGCGGTTCCTGCGCCACTATGCCGAGGCGCGCGGGGTGGTGCGGATCGAGGGCAAGATCGCCGATGCTGCGCTGGATGGGGAAACCGGACGCGTCAGCCACGTGACTTTGCAGGACGGGCGGCAGATTGAGGGTGACCTGTTCGCCGATTGCTCGGGCTTTCGCGGACTCTTGATCGAAGGCGCACTGGAAACCGGCTATCAGGATTGGCGGCATTGGTTGCCGTGTGACAGCGCCTATGCCGTGCCGTGCGCGCGGACCGAGGCGTTCACGCCTTACACCCGCTCAACCGCGCGCGCCGCCGGGTGGCAATGGCGCATCCCGTTGCAGCACCGCACCGGCAACGGCCATGTTTTCTGCAGCAATTTCATCTCGGATGACGAGGCTGCGGCAACGCTGATGGCCAACCTTGATGGCGAAGCCCTGGCCGATCCGCGCAAGCTGAAGTTTGTGACCGGGCGGCGCAACCTGTTCTGGAACAAGAATGTCGTGGCAATCGGGCTCTCGGGCGGCTTCATGGAGCCGCTGGAATCAACCTCGATCCACTTGATCCAGGCCGGGATCGCCAAGCTGATCGCGCTGTTCCCCGATCGCAGCTTTGATCCGCTGATGATCGACGAATACAACCGCCTGGCGATCAGCGAGTATGAACGGATCCGCGATTTCATCATCTTGCATTACAAACTGACCAGCCGCACTGACAGCGAGCTGTGGCGCTATTGCAGCGCGATGGAGGTGCCCGATACGGTGACTTGGAAAATTGAGCATTTCCGCCGCAACGGCCGGCTGGTCCAGCGCGATGCCGACTTGTTCGGGCCGCCCAGTTGGCTCGCGGTGCACATTGGGCAGGGCAACATGCCGCAAGGCACAGACCCGCTGTTGCCATTGCGCGGGGTTGACCACGCCGACTACCTCAAGAAGCTGGAAGGCGCGTTGGTCCGCGCGGCCGAGGGCCTGCCAAGCCATGCCGACTACGTCGCCCAGCACTGCGCGGCGAGCGCTTAACCCAGCGCCCGCCGTCCCAGCGCAATCGCGCCGGTAATCCCGGCTTGATCGCCCAGACCCGGACCGATGATATAGCGTTCCAGCCCCGGATCGAGTTGCGGCGCCTTGATATAGCCCGCCAGCTTGGCTTCGGTCGCGCGGCGCAGCGCTTCGATCAGGCCGGGGGCCTTCATCACGCCGCCGCCGAAAATCAGCCGGTCGGGCATGTGCAGCAAGACCAGATTGACCGCGAGCTGCGCGATATAGCCCGCGATCAGATCGATCTTGTCATGCGGACTGGCCAGTTCAGACAGGCTCATTCCCCAGCGGTCCTTGATCGCCGGGCCGGCCGCCAGTCCTTCGAGGCAATCGCCATGAAACGGACAATGCCCGGCGAATGGATCAACCGCACGGTCCCGCGCCACGGGGATGTGCCCGCTTTCAAAGTGTGAAAAGCCCATCAGCGACTGGCCATTACGCAGCACGCCGGTGCCCACGCCGGTGCCGACCGTGGTATAGGCCAGCGTGGTGCAACCTTGCCCCGCGCCCTGCGCCCATTCGCCCAGCGCCGCGCCGTTGACGTCGGTATCGACCACGATTGGCGCGCCGAATTGCCCCAGCACATCGTGAAACCGCGCCCCGGCCCAGCCCGGCTTGGGGGTAGTGGTAAAGGTGCCGTAGACGCTTGACGCCGGATCAATGTCGATCGGGCCAAAGCTGGCTACGCCAAACCCGGCAATCGGCCCGTGCGCCGCCGCCGCATCCGCAAAAAACGCAGCGAGCGCGGGAAAGCAGCTCGCAGGGGTTTCGGTGGGAATGCGCGCCTGCGCCAGCAGGGTCCCGTCCTCACGCGCCAGCGCCGCGACGAACTTGGTTCCGCCCGCCTCGATTGCCCCGATCAATCGTTCTGTCATTGCCGTACCCGCTCCCGTTTAGTCCCAATGGCTTCCCGCGTTTTGCCGGGCGAAGCAAGCATTGGCTGCGCATTATCGCCGGTTTGAACTTGTCTTTGCGGCGTGCACGCAGATAAGATCGCGGCGATGACAGTTGCAGCACCGCCGCCCCCGCAATCCCGCCTTGCTTTGGGCATCACCGGGCACCGCGATGGCAACCCCGCGTTGCATGCCAATCGTGCTGCGGTGGAGGCGGCGATGGCCACGCTGTTCGACCGGATCGACGCGCTGGTCAAAAGCCAGCCCGGCGCCGCCCGGATCGCGCCGACGAGGTTGCACAGCCTGCTGTCAGGCGGGGTCGATATGATCGCGGCTGAGGCGGCCACCGAGCGCGGCTGGGAACTGGTCGCGCCGCTGCCGTTCAGCCCGGCGCTGAACTGCGCAATCAATGCCATGCCCACCACGCTGGCCGACGCTGCGGCTTTGCGCGCCGGCGGCGATGCGGCCGACCCCGCAGTGGAAGCGCGCGCGGCGACCATCCGCGAATGGACCGCCCGCGCGCATGTTTTTGCTTTGGCAGACCGCGAGCGCGAGATTTCCGCGTACCAGGACGAAGCGCTGGCCAATCCGGCCGACCTGGGGATCGCCCAATCGTTCGCCGCGCATTGTTCGGATCAAGCTGCCTTGGCCGGGCGCGTGATGATCGAGCAATCGGATTTTCTGATCGCGGTGTGGGACCGCAAATCGCGCAATTTGACGGGCGGCACCGGGCATACCATTGCGATGGCGCTGGAGGCGGGATCGCTGGTCTTGCTGCTCGATCCGGTCGATCCGGCCAACTGGCGGATCCTGCATGCCAGCGAATCGCTGGCCGCGCTTGAGCTGCCGCCACTGCTCGATGAGGCGCAACTGGCCGCGCTGGTCCGGCAGGTGTTCCAGCCCGAGGATGAGAGCGGGATGATCGAAGCTTCCGAGCGGCTTGAGCGCGAGCATTGGCGCGCCAATTCCAGCCGGATGTTCAGCGCTTATCGCCGGATCGAAGCCATGTTCGGCGGTGGACCCCGGCCATTCCGTTCACTGCGCCAGCATTACGAGACGCCGCAGCGCATCGCTGCTGGCAGCGGAGCGCCGCTGCTGGCGGCGGCAGCGGCGGTGCCGGGGCGCGATCCGGTGCTGGTCGATGCAATCGCCACCGCGCTATTACCGCGCTTTGCCTGGGCTGACGGGATCGGCGCATGGTATTCGGATGCCTATCGCAGCGGGATGATTGCCAACTTCGCGTTTTCCGCGCTCGCGGTCATGTCCGGGCTGGCGTACCAACCGCTTGAGGCGGACGGCGAAAAGTGGATGTTCGCGTTGAGCGAGTTTCTGCTGCTGGCGCTGATTCTGCTGATCACCTGGCTGGGTGGCCGCTGGCAGTGGCATGCTCGCTGGTTCGAGACTCGCCGGGTGAGCGAATACCTGCGCCATGCGCCGATCATGGCAATGCTGGGGGTGGCCCGCGCGCCGTGGCGTTGGCCGCGCGGCGGCGATACCAATTGGCCCGAATATCACGCCCGCGCCTGCCTGCGCTCGGTCGGTTTGCCGCGCGCTGAGATCACCCCCACCTATTTGCGGGCAGCGCTGGTTACTATCATCGAACCGCATGCGGTCGGCCAGCGGGACTATCACCGGGCCAAGGCGCTGCGGCTGAAAACGGTCCATCACCGGCTCGATCTGGTTTCAGAACGCCTGTTCATCGGCGCGGTCATCGCGTCGGGCAGCTATCTGATGCTAGCCTTGGCTGACCGGATGGGCTGGATCGGCCACGAAGTGCTGCATTCAGTCTCGCACTTGTTCACTTTCGTTGGCGTGTCGCTGCCGATGCTGGGCGCTAGCATCGCCGGGATCCGCTTTTTCGGGGATTTTGAGCGGTTCGCTTCGATCTCTGAAATCACCGCTGAAAAGCTCGACGGGGTGACCGCGCGGCTGCGGCTGTTGCTCGCGGCGGGGAGTTATCCGATCGACTACGGCGCGGTATCGGACCTCGTCCACCGGATCGACGAGATCGTGGTGAGCGAGATTGAAAGCTGGCAAGCGGTGTTCGGCGGCAAGCACCTGTCACTGCCGGGCTAAACTTCCGGACGCCTTAGAAGCTCTTGGGCATACCAAGCGCGTGCGTGGCGACGTGGCTGAGGATCAGGTTGGTTGAGATCGGCGCGACTTGGTACAATCTGGTCTCACGGAACTTGCGTTCGATGTCGTATTCCTCGGCAAAGCCGAACCCGCCATGGGTTTGCAGGCATTGGTCGCCGGCATACCAGCTGGCTTCGGAGGCGAGCATCTTGGCCATGTTGGCCTCGGTCCCGCAGGGCTCACCCGCATCATACAGGCTGGCCGCCTGATCGACCATCAGCGCGGCGGCGCTCAGCTGCACATGCGCCCGGGCAATCGGGAACTGGATCCCCTGGTTCTCACCGATCGCGCGGCCGAACACGTGCCGCTCAGTGGCATAGGCGCTGGCCTTGTCGACAAAGAACCGCCCGTCGCCAATGCATTCGCTGGCGATCAGAATCCGCTCGGCGTTCATGCCTGACAGGATGTAGCGAAAGCCCTTGCCCTCCTCGCCGATCAGATTGGCGGCCGGCACGCGCAATTCGTCAAAGAACAGCTCGGTGGTGGCATGATTCAGCATGGTGCGGATCGGGCGGATGGTCAGTCCGTTGCCCTGCGCGGCGCGCATATCGACCAGCAAGACGCTCATCCCGTCGGACGATTTGGCGCAGTCTTCGCGCGCCGTGGTGCGCACCAGCAGCACCATCAGGTCCGAATATTCGGCCCGGCTGATCCAGATTTTCTGGCCCGAGACCACATAGTCATCGCCGTCACGCCGGGCGAAGGTTCGGATCCGGGTGGTGTCGGTGCCGCTGCCGGGCTCGGTCACGCCGAAGGCCTGCAGCCGTAATTCGCCTGAGGCAACAGCGGGCAGATACTGCTGCTTCTGTGCGGCGCTGCCGTGCTTGAGCAGCGTGCCCATCACATACATCTGCGCGTGGCAGGCTCCGCCATTGCAGCCCGAGCGGTGAATTTCCTCCATGATCGCGGTCGCCGCGCTCAGCCCCAGCCCCGACCCGCCGAACTCTTCGGGGATCAGCACCGAGAGAAATCCCTCGCGAGTCAGCGTTTCGACAAATTCGCTCGGATAGGCGCGCTCGCGGTCCTTGGCCTGCCAATAGCTGCCGGGAAAGTCAGCGCACAGCCGCCGCACCGATTCGCGGATTTCTGGAAAGCTCTCAACCGTCATCGCAACCTCGCTGCCGCGCCGCTGGCTGCGGCCCTGTGCGGTTGCTGATAATTGGCGCCCGCGTCAATCACCCAAATTCGTTGATCCGCCGGGCAACGTCTGGCTGGCGCAGGGCTTCCGCAATTGGCTGGTCCATTCGCCGCTGCCAGTTGGGATGCTCGTGCACCGTGCCGGGAATGTTGGGCTGCTCGATCTCGCCGAGCAAATCCTCCAGCGGAGCCATGGCGAGCAGCGCCGGGGTGCGTGCGATATGCGCCAGTGCGGCATCGACCAGCGGGGCGGTATCACCGGGTGCCGGGCGATCGCTACGGCCAGTCAGTGTGGACCACAACAAGCCCCGGTCCCATTCGCGGATCGATTCCGCCTCCGCGCGGTCCACTCCCGCAGGGAGGCGCTCCAACTGCTCGGCCCAGTCGAGATCGCGGCCGGACCACCAGCCCGCCAGAGTCGGCGTATCATGGGTGCCGGTCATGGCCACGCAGTTGGCCGGATAATCGGCCGCGCCGATGAAGCCGTCATCATCGGCGCGTTCGAACCATAGCACCCGCATCCCCAGCATGTTGCGATCGGTGACCAGATGCGTGAAGCCGGGCGGGCTGGTGCCCAGATCCTCGGCAATTATCAGCGCCCCGGCGCGGTGCGCCTCCAGCGTGACCAGCCGGATCAGATCGAGCAGAGGGTAGCTGAGATAAGCCCCCTGCGCGCTGGTCCCGCCATCGGGGATCACCCAGAGCCGCGCCAGACCGAACGCGTGATCGATCCGCAGCCCGCCGGCCGAGCGCAGCGCGCTGCGCAGCATTGCGATCCACGGCTGGTCGCCGGTGGCGCGCAGACCGGCCGGAGAAAATCCGGTGATCGACCAATTCTGTCCCAGTGGTCCCAGCGGATCGGGCGGCGCACCGATGGTCAGCCCGTGCAACATTGCACCTGGCATCGCCCAGCAATCGCTGCCGCCGGGATGCACCCCAACCGCCAGATCGGCAATCAGCCCGATGCTCATCCCCGCCGCACGGGCGCGCTGCTGGGCCACTGCCAGACTTTCGCGCGCCAGCCACTGGGCAAAGCAGTGGAATTCGATTTCTTCGGAGTGCTGCCGCGCAAATTGGGCCGTGGCCGCGCTGGCTGGATCACGCAGTGCGGCAGGCCATGCGCGCCAGTCAGCCGCGCCGCGTGGGCGGAAGTGGCAATCGAGCGCATCGAACAAGGCATGGCGTTGCAGCGCTTCGCCCTCAGCCTGATTAGCCAGCGCAATTTGCGCTCGTTGGTCCGCGCTCAATCCGGCGAATAATGCGCGCAGCTGCTTCAACCGCTCCGGCAATGCGCGCGGCCAGTCGATCAGTTCGCCCGATGGCGCACCCGGTAATGGCGGCAGGCCCAGCAGCACGGGATCGCCCAGTGCGGTGTTGAGGAACGTCCGGCTGGATGGCGAATAGGGGCTGTAATCCGTGCCGTGACCGGGGAACAAGGCGTGGACCGGATTGATCGCCAAGGCTGCGCAACCCGCCTCGCCCAGCGCCTGCGCCGCTGCCGCCAGCTCGCCAAATCCGCCGAACGCGCTCGGGTTGGGGCCGCGCAAGGCTGGAATCTGCACCGAGGTGCCCCAGCGACGCTGCGCTTGCGGCGCTGGCAGTGGGCAGTGACGCGGGGCCACCGCCAGTCGGCGCAACGTGCCGCCCAGTTCCAGACCATAATAGCCCGGGCCGGCTATCGGGGCGAGCATGCCATCCGCCACTGCTATCATCTGAACGCCGCCAGTTTCGTCGGTCAGGATCGCGCTGATCGCACCAGTGCCAACCAGCGTTGGCAGGCCCACTTCGGTAATCAGCAGCGGTGCCGGACGGCTTTGCTGCTCGGCCAGTTCGGCCATACTCTCCCTGATTTGGCGCGGATTGGCCGAGCGCAACCCCAGCGCCGCTAATACCGCCATGAGCGCTTCGTCGGTGACCAGCTGCTCGCGCCCAGACACATCGCGCCACTGCCGTGCCAGCCCTGCCGCCGCAGCCAATTCGTGCAATCCGGGAATGGCGGATGAGGTCATTGCCGCAGCATTGGCACCGGGCCATTGCTTGGCAACTGCAGATCGCGCAAATTTCGCAATGAATACGACCGCGCGGCCAAATCAGCGGTTGCAGCGGGGCGCTTGCCCCGCTTAGTCTGGCCCCTGGGAAATGATGGCTGAACTGCAAATTTCCGCGGGCTGAGCCGGGTTGAAACCGGCCTGCATCGCCGCTTTGATTGAGGAGAAATTGCCGCGTGACTGCCATCACCAACCCCAAGGCCGAACTGCTCGATGCCCGTATCCTCGATGTGCTGCGTCACCGCGTGGGCAAGGACGAGCGCGCAGCCAAACCGCATGACTGGTTCACCGCCACGGTGCTGGCCGTGCGCGACGATGTGATCGACCGCTGGATGGAATCAACCCGGCGGACTTACGAGGCCAGCGGCAAACGGGTCTATTACCTCAGCCTGGAATTCCTGATCGGGCGCTTGCTGCGCGATGCCATGTCCAATCTGGGCATGACCCGCGAGATGGAGCTGGCGCTCAAAAGCCACGGGCTCGATCTGGCCGCGCTGGAAGAGCTGGAGCCTGATGCGGCGCTGGGCAATGGCGGGCTGGGGCGGCTGGCGGCCTGCTTCATGGAGAGCCTGGCGAGCCTCGATATCCCGGCCTACGGCTATGGCATCCGCTATGTGAACGGCATGTTCCGCCAGCGGATCGACGATGGCTGGCAAGTCGAACTGCCCGAAACCTGGCTCGCGCACGGCAACCCATGGGAATTTGAACGGCGCGAGAGCTGCTACCGGGTCGGCTATGGCGGCGAAGTCGTGGCCAGCGGCGAAAGCGTCGAATGGCACCCGGCCGAAGTGGTTGAGGCGACCGCGGTCGATACCCCGGTGGTCGGCTGGCGCGGCAAACGGGTCAACACGCTGCGGCTGTGGACCGCTTCGGCGCTCGATCCGATCCGGCTTGATGCGTTCAACGCGGGCGATCACATGGGCGCGCTGGCCGATGATCTGCGCGCCGACAGTCTGGTGCGGGTGCTGTACCCGGCCGATTCCAGCCCGGCCGGGCAGGAACTGCGGCTGCGGCAGGAATACTTCTTCACCGCCGCCTCAATCCAAGACATCGTGCGCCGCCACGTGCAATACCACGGCGATATTCGCACCTTGCCCGATAAGGCCGCGATCCAGCTCAATGATACGCACCCGGCGGTGGCCGTGGCCGAGATTGTGCGGCTGCTGGTCGATATTCACGGGCTGGAATTTGACGAGGCCTGGGACGTCACTCGGAAAACTGTGGGCTACACCAACCACACCTTGCTGCCCGAGGCGCTGGAGAGCTGGCCGCTGCCGCTGTTCGAACGGCTGCTTCCGCGCCACATGCAGATCATCTACGCGATTAACTCGCGCGTGTTGCGCGATGCCCGCAAGCGCGGGATGGCTGAGGCCGAGGTGGCGGCGATTTCGCTGATCGATGAAAGCGGTGACCGCCGCGTGCGGATGGCCAATCTGGCCTTCGCCGGGGCGCACAGCGTGAACGGCGTGGCGGCGCTGCACACCGCGTTGATGAAGACCACCGTCTTCGCCGACCTGCACAAGCTTTACCCCGAAAAGATCAACAACAAGACCAACGGCGTCACCCCGCGGCGCTGGTTGCAGCAGTGCAATCCCGGGCTGACCGCGACGCTGCGCGATGCCATCGGCGACGGGTTTCTGGATGACACAGCACGGCTGGCTGACCTGAACAAACTGGCGGGCGACGCCGCGCTGGGCGAAAGGATCGCCGAGGTCAAACGCGCCAACAAAGTCGCGCTGGCGGCGCACCTCAAAGACCTTACCGGGATCCGGCTCAACCCCGATGCGATGTTCGATGTGCAGATCAAGCGGATCCATGAATACAAGCGCCAGCTGCTCAATCTGGTCGAGACGGTCGCGCTGTATGACCAGATCCGCAGCCATCCTGAGCGGGACTGGGTGCCGCGCGTCAAGATCTTCGGCGGCAAGGCGGCATCAAGCTATCACAACGCCAAACTGATCATTAAACTGGCCAACGACATTGCGCGGCGGGTCAATGCGGACCCTTCCGTGGGCGGGCTGCTCAAGGTGGTGTTCGTGCCCAATTACAACGTTTCGCTGGCCGAACGGATCATCCCGGCGGCGGACTTGTCCGAACAGATTTCCACCGCCGGGATGGAAGCCTCGGGCACCGGCAACATGAAGTTTGCGCTCAACGGGGCCTTGACGATCGGCACGCTCGATGGCGCGAATATCGAGATCAAGGATCATGTCGGTGATGACAATATCGTGATCTTCGGGCTGACCGCCGATCAAGTGACCGAGCAGCGCGAAGGTGGCTACAATCCGCGCGAAGTGATCGAGGGTAACCGCGAACTGCGCCAGGCGGTCGAGGCGATTTCTTCAGGCGTGTTCTCCCCCGATGATCCGCACCGCTACACCGCGCTGATGGACGGGCTGTATGACAGCGACTGGTTCATGCTCGCGGCTGATTTTGCGAGCTATGCAACCGCACAACGCGAAGTAGACCGGCGCTGGCTGGATCAAGCTGGATGGCGCAAAAGTGCAATTTACAACATCGCCAACGTCGGCTGGTTTTCGTCCGACCGCACCATCGCGCAATATGCGAAGGACATCTGGAAAGTTTAAGGCTGATGCAGCCACCGGGAGAGGCCATTGCTGCGCTGCTTGACGGGGTCCACGCCGATCCCTTTGCGCTGCTGGGCGTCCACGCCGGGCCCGGCGGAAGCTTTGCGCGGGCGATCCTGCCAGGGGCCGAGGTGGTCGATGCCCACGATCTGTCCGGGCGCAAACTGGGCATGCTCACGCAGGTCGACCCGCGCGGACTGTTTGAAGGCAAGGTCAAGGGCGCGCCGCAGCCGGTCAAATATCATTGCAGCGCCGTGGCGCACGATTGGTGGGTCAGCGATCCTTACAGCTTTGGCCCGGTGCTGGGGCCGACCGACGATTTCCTGATCGCCGAGGGCACGCACCTGCGGCTGTTCGACAAGCTGGGCGCGCATCTGATCGACCATCAGGGCGCCAGCGGGGTGCACTTCGCGGTCTGGGCACCCAATGCCCGCCACGTCAGTGTGGTCGGCGATTTTAACGACTGGGATCCCCGCCGCCACCAGCTGCGCTGCCGCCGTGACATCGGCGTGTGGGAGATTTTCATCCCCGATATCGGCGCTGGTCGCGCCTACAAATTTCACATTGTTGGACCTGATGGCACGGTGCTGCCGCTCAAGGCCGATCCGTTCGCATTCGCGGCTGAGCTGCGCCCGGCCACCGCTTCGATCACCGCGCAGCCGGCCAAGCCCGATTGGGGCGACGCCGCGCACCGCGCGCACTGGGCCACGGCCGATGCCCGGCGCGAGCCGATGTCGATCTATGAAGTCCACCCCGGATCGTGGCAACGTGACGAACATGGCTGGTTCCAGTCCTGGGATACGATGGCGCAGACATTGATCCCCTACGCCGCCGACCTGGGCTTTACCCATATCGAGTTCCTGCCGGTCAGCGAGCATCCCTATGACCCAAGCTGGGGTTACCAGACCACCGGGCTCTATGCGCCGTCAGCACGGTTTGGCGGACCCGATGGCTTCGCGCGGTTTATCGACGGGGCGCACCGCGCCGGGATTTCGGTGCTGATCGATTGGGTGCCGGCGCATTTCCCAACCGACGCCTTCGGGCTGGCTCAGTTCGATGGCACCGCGCTGTATGAGCACGCCGATCCCCGGCTGGGGTTTCATCCCGACTGGAACACCGCGATTTACAACTTCGGGCGGCGCGAAGTGGCGAGCTTCCTGGTCAACAACGCGCTGTTCTGGGCCGAGCATTACCATGTTGATGGGCTGCGGGTAGATGCGGTCGCCTCGATGCTGTACCGCGATTACAGCCGTGAACCGGGCGAGTGGATCCCCAATGAGCAAGGCGGGCGCGAGAACTGGGAAGCAGTCGCCTTCCTGCGCGCAATGAACACCGCGCTCTATGCCAGCCATGCCGGAATCCTGACGATTGCGGAGGAATCAACCTCGTGGCCCGGTGTCTCCAAGCCGGTCCACGACGACGGTCTGGGCTTCGGGTTCAAGTGGAACATGGGCTTCATGCACGACACGTTGCAATACATGGCGCGCGACCCGGTCCACCGCAAATTCCACCATGACGAGATCACCTTCGGGCTGGTCTATGCCTTCAGCGAGAACTTCGTGCTGCCGCTGAGCCACGACGAGGTAGTCCACGGTAAGGGCTCGTTGCTGGGCAAGATGAGCGGTGATGACTGGCAGAAATTCGCCAACTTGCGCGCCTACTACGGCCTGATGTGGGGCTATCCCGGCAAGAAGCTGCTGTTCATGGGGCAGGAGTTTGCGCAGCGCCGCGAATGGAGCGAGGAGCGCGCACTTGATTGGGATCTGCTGGGCTCGCCCCCGCATGCCGGGGTGCAGCACCTGGTCCGTGATCTGAACCAGCTTTACCGGACCAAGCCAGCGCTCCACGCCCGCGATTGCGAGGCTGAGGGGTTTGAATGGCTGGTGGTCGATGATGCCGCAGCGTCGGTCTTTGCCTGGCTGCGCAAGGCCCCTGGCGCACCGCCGATCGCGGTGGTCAGCAACATGACCCCGGCACTGCACAGCCATTACCGGCTGCCCTTGCCGCATGACGGCATGTGGCGCGAAGTGCTGAACACCGACGCCTCGATTTACGCTGGCAGCGGGCAGGGTAACCTGGGTTCGGTCACTGCCGAGGGTGGTGCGGCCTTGGTCGTGTTGCCGCCATTGTCGACGGTAATGTTTGAATTCGCAGGATAACAGCAAGACGGGAAGGGGAGCAAATGGCAGAGAAACGACAGGCACCGCTGGCGCGTGATGCAATGGCCTATGTGCTGGCGGGCGGGCGCGGCAGCCGCTTGATGGAGCTGACCGATCGGCGCGCCAAACCCGCGGTCTATTTCGGCGGAATGTCGCGGATCATCGACTTTGCGCTGTCCAACGCGATCAATTCGGGCATCCGCCGGATCGGTGTGGCGACGCAATACAAGGCTCATTCGCTGATCCGCCACATGAACCGCGCGTGGAATTTCATGCGCCCCGAACGAAACGAGAGCTTCGATATCCTGCCCGCCTCGCAGCGCATTTCGGAATCGGCGTGGTACGAAGGCACCGCCGATGCGGTCTATCAGAACATCGACATCATCCAGTCGCACGCGCCCAAATACATGATCATTCTGGCTGGCGATCACATCTACAAAATGGATTACGAGCTGATGCTGCAGCAGCACGTCAACTCGGGCGCCGATGTTACGGTCGGCTGCCTGGTGGTGCCGCGTGCAGAAGCCAGCGGGTTCGGCGTGATGGCGACCGACAAGCAGGGCAACATCACCGACTTTGTTGAAAAGCCCGCCGACCCGCCAGGGATTCCGGGCGATCCAGCGCACGCGCTGGCCTCGATGGGGATCTATGTGTTCGAAACGCAATTCCTGTTCGATCAACTGCGCCGCGATGCGATCACCCCGGGATCGAACCGCGATTTTGGCGGCGATATCATCCCCTACATCGTCAAGCATGGCAAAGCGGTGGCGCACCGCTTCACCGACAGCTGCATTCGCGCGGCCGAACAAATCGGCGAATACTGGCGCGATGTCGGTACGCTCGATGCCTATTTTGACGCCAACCTTGATCTGACCGACACCGTCCCGGCGCTCAACATGTATGATCGCGACTGGCCGATCTGGACCGATCAGGTGGTCGCCGCCCCGGCCAAGTTCGTCCACGATGACGAAGGGCGGCGCGGCCATGCAATCTCGTCGCTGATCTCGCAGGATTGCATCGTCTCGGGCGCGGTGGCCAAGCGCAGTCTGTTGTTCACCGGGGTCAAGATGGGCAGTTTTTCCAGCGTCGACGAGGCGGTGATCCTGCCGCGCTGCAATATCGGCCGCGGCGCCCGGCTGAGCCGGGTTATCATCGATTCGGGGGTGCGGATCCCTGAGGAACTGGTGGTGGGGGAGGATCCCGTGCTCGACGCATTGCGGTTCCGCCGCAGCGAAAACGGGGTGTGCCTTATAACCCGCGCGATGATTGAGCAGCTCAAGGCCTGACGATGGCGCTGCAGGTCCTCTCGGTCGCCTCCGAAGCGGTGCCGTTGGTCAAGACCGGCGGGTTGGCCGATGTGGTCGGCGCGCTGCCCGCTGCACTGGCCCCGCACGGAGTCGCGCTGACGCTGCTGCTGCCAGGCTTTCCTGCCGTGCTGGCGGCGGTCAAGCGCGGCAAGGTGCTGCATCAATACGAAAACCTGCTGGGGCAAACAGCTAGGCTGATCGCGGGTAAATTGGGTGCGCAGCCGCTGATCGTGCTCGACGCGCCGGGGTTCTTTGCGCGGGAGGGCAATCCCTATACCGATCCGGCGGGGCATGACTGGGCTGACAACTGGCGGCGCTTTGCCGCGCTAGGCCGCGCGGCGGCGGATCTGGCCGGCGGCTTGGTCAAGGCCCGCAAGTTCGATCTGGTCCATGCGCATGATTGGCAAGCCGGGCTGTCGCTGGCCTACCTGCGCTTTGCCCCGCTGGCCGGTAGCAAACCCGTGCCCAGCGTGATGACCGTCCACAACATGGCCTTTCAGGGCTTTTACCCGCGCGCTATTTTCAAGCAGCTGGGCCTGCCCAAAGCGGCCTGGGCGTTTGACGGGGTGGAATATCACGGCGGCGTGGGCTTTCTGAAAGCCGGGATGGAAGCCGCCAGCGTGATCACCACGGTCAGCCCGACTTACGCGCGCGAAGTGCGCAGCGCTGAATTCGGGATGGGGCTGGAAGGGCTGGTGGTCAGCCGAGGGGCACGCGTGCGCGGGATCGTCAACGGGATTGACCTGGCCGAGTGGAACCCGGCGAGCGATCCGCATCTGGCCGCCAATTACACGCTGCGCACTTTGGGCAAACGAGCCGCCAACAAAGCCGCACTCGAAGCCGAATTCGGGCTTGAGCACTGTTCCGGTCCACTGTTCATCATGGTCAGCCGGCTGACCTGGCAAAAGGGCGTCGACGTGCTGCTCGAAGTGATCGACCACTTGGTCGGGATCGGCGGGCAGCTGGCGGTGCTGGGTTCGGGCGACGCTGCGTTGGAGGCTGACCTGGCCACTGCCGCCGCGCGCCATCCGGGCCGCGTCGGGGTGCGGATCGGGTATGACGAGGCCTTGTCGCACCGGCTACAAGGCGGCGGCGATGCGATCCTGGTGCCCAGCCGGTTTGAACCGTGCGGCCTGACTCAACTTTACGGCCTCGCCTATGGCTGCGTGCCAGTGGTGGCGCGCACCGGCGGCCTTGCCGATACGGTGATCGACGCCAATCTGGCGGCTTGCGCAGCGGGCGTCGCCACCGGGGTGCAGTTCTCCGGGGTCGATTATGGCGCGCTGGCCGCAGCGATCAGCCGCACGGTCGAGCTCTATCACCAACCGAAAGTATGGCAGGCGATCCAGCGCAATGGGATGCAGGCCGATTTCTCGTGGCAGACTAGCGGGCAGACTTACGCGCAATTGTACCGCGCACTTGTGGAGGCGGCATGAGCGGCACTGAACATCCCACTACGCCGTTTGAAGGGCAGCAGCCGGGCACCTCGGGTCTGCGCAAGAAGGTCAAGGTCTTCCAGCAGCCGAACTATGCCGAGAACTTCATCCAGGCGGTATTCGATGTGGCCGAGCGGCCTGCTGGA
>JANNYT010000131.1:0-24081 GCA_031410255.1 Novosphingobium sp.
GGCGGCCGCAAGTAACGCGGCGAGCCCGCTGCGGTAATCAGGGTAACGCAAGGTCCAGCCCAGCACGCGCTTGGCTTTGCCATTCGCGACCCGCCGGTTCTCGGCATAAAAAGCGCGCGCCATCGGGCTAAGCGCGGCTTCCTCCAGTGATTGTAGCGGCGGCACTGGTACGCCCAGCAACCGGCAGGCCTCCTCGATCACGGCATTCTGGCTGGTCGGCGCATCGTCGGCAAGGTTGTAGGCCCCCGCCGGAGCATCGAGCGCGAGCAGCGCGCCGCTAACAATATCGTCGACATGGACCCGGCTGAACACCTGCCCCGGCACGGCGATCCGCTGCGCCCGCCCCTCGCGCATCCGGTCCAGCGCCGAGCGGCCCGGGCCGTAGATTCCCGGCAGCCGCAGCACCCGCGCGCCGCGCGCAAGCCACGCGGCATCGGCCTCGCTGCGCGCAGTACGGCGGCCGATGCCAGTTGGTGCAGACTCGTCGGCCCATGCGCCCCCGCAGTCGCCGTAGACCCCGGTGGAAGAGAGGTAGGTCAGCTGCTGGCCCGTCAGGTCCGCGCCGTACTGCTCAAGCACTGGGTCGAGCCCGTCGCCGCCCGGCGGGACCGAGGACAGCACTTGCGCTGCGTCAGCCAAGACCAGCCGCACCGCGCCCGCATCATCGAACGCCAAGGTGCCCGCGCGCCCGGTCGAGATAACCTCCCAGCCATCCGCTGCCGCGCGCGCTGCAATCCGCGCGGCGGTGTAGCCCAGACCAAAGATAAACAGGCGCGGGACCACTAACCGCTCCTTATTGCGGTTTAAGCCCCGCTTGCGGCATCGGTGGCGGCAGCACCATCTGCGCATCGGGCACATGGTCTTTCTTCCACTGCATCGACATCCGCACCCGCGTCGCGCCAGATGGGTGATCGTAGAACAGCAGCTCCTCGATCGGACCCGGCTCGATCTTGCGGTATTCGGACAGTTTCATCGCCGCCGAGGCGAAACCATCGGGTTCCTGCGCGGTGTCGAGCCCGAAGGCGTCGGCTTGGCTCTCATCGACCCGCACCAGCGTATTGGTCAGCGGCGTCGCCAGCAGTGAGAATAACGCAATCAGGATGCCCAGCACGGGCAAGGAAGCCGGATCGCCCAGATCACGGATGCCCCATTTTGCTCCGTGGCGCGCGATCAAGGCTGGGGCGATGCGCGAGACCATGAACATCGCGAGGCCCGCCAGACCGCTGAAGAACGCCAGCCCCCACCACACGTGATTGAGCACGTAATGGCCCATCTCATGCCCCATCACCGCCGCGATCTCGGCCTCGCTGCTGCGGTTAAGCAGGTTGTCGTTAAGGCTGATCCGGATGGTCGGGCCGATCCCCGAGACATTGGCCGAAATTCGCTTGGTCTGCTTCGAAGCGTCGAACAGATAGATATGTTTGGACGGGATATTCTTGGCCTGCGCCATCGCCACGATCCGGTCACGCACCGGGCCAGCTGGCAGTTCGGTATAAGTGTTGAACAGCGGCGCAAAATAGACCGGGCCAAGCAGCATGATGAGGGCCAGAAAGCCAGCGATTACGCCGGTTGCCAGCACCCACCAGTTTTTCGGAAAGCGGCGGATGACGGCGTAGATCGCCATGATCAGCAGCGGCAAAATCGCTACCGAAATGCCCAGCGACTTGGCCACATCGAACAGCCAGGCAGCAAAGCTCTGGTTCATCAGATCATACTGCCGCTCGCGCACAAAACCGGTGTAGATTGACCACGGCAAGCTGAGCAGTGCGCCCGCCAGCGTGTAGCAAATGGCGGTGATCCAGGTGACTCCAGCGGACCGTTTGAACAGACGCTCGCCCAGATCGCGGAACCGCGCCGACAGTCCAAAGCGCAAGATCAGGCCGTCGGTCAGCAGTGAAACCAGCGTGCCCCACAAGATCAGCCAATAGCCGCCTTCAAAATAAGCATCGGACTTGGCCCGTGCCGGACCTTGCAAGGTATCCAGCCAGGCGCGCGTCGCGGTTTCGACATCGAAGCTGGCGGCGTGAGCGACCGCGGGCAGCAGCAGCGCCGGCAGCGCGGCCAGCCAGAACAATTTGTGACGCACGAGATCCCCCTCGGTGTGTTGTGATCATAAAACACTGCGCCCAGAGCGCGCGAACTGTCAAGCGCAAGATTGCGCTTGGCCTTGACGCACGCGCCGACCTACAAACGCGCCATGGACGCTTCCCTCACAATTCCGCCCGATGCCCCGCCCGCCAATGCGCACCATCACGGTCCGCGCGTCATCCGCCGCGCTGACTATAAGCCGCCCGCCTGGCTGGTGCCCGAGGTAAAGCTGGCTTTCACGCTGGGGATCGCTGCGACCAAGGTGATCGCGGCGCTGTCAGTCCGGCAAAACGCGCAAGGCGGCGCGAACCAGACGCTGCGGCTGAACGGCGATGGGCTGACCGCGCAGACCGTGCTGGTCGATGGCGTGCCCAGCAATGCCTGGCGGATGGACGGGGCCGACCTGCTGATTGATCTGCCCGGCGTTTCGCACGAAGTGACCGTGGCGACCGAGCTTGATCCGGCGGCCAACAGTCAGTTGATGGGGCTCTATGCCAGTGGCGGGATGCTGTGCACCCAGTGCGAAGCCGAAGGTTTTCGCCGGATCACCTTCTTCCCCGATCGGCCCGATGTACTGTCGGTCTACCGGGTGCGGATGGAGGGCCCCAAGGCGCAGTTTCCGGTGCTGCTCTCCAACGGCAATTGCACTGCGTCGGGCGAAGGCGAGGACGGCGCGCATTGGGCCGAGTGGCACGATCCCTGGCCCAAGCCGAGCTATTTGTTCGCGCTGGTCGCGGGCGATCTGGTCGCCAACCACGATACTTTCACCACGATGTCGGGCCGCACGGTCGATCTCAACATCTGGGTCCGCGATGGCGATCAGGACCGCACGCATCACGCAATGGCGGCGCTCAAGGCCTCTATGAAGTGGGACGAGGAAACCTTCGGGCGCGAATACGACCTTGATCTGTTCAACATCGTCGCGGTCAGCGATTTCAACATGGGCGCCATGGAGAACAAGGGCCTCAACGTCTTCAACACCCGCTACATTCTGGCCGACCCCGAAACTGCCACCGATGGCGATTATGACGGGATCGAGGGCGTGGTCGCGCACGAATATTTCCACAATTGGTCGGGCAACCGGGTGACCTGCCGTGACTGGTTCCAGCTGAGCCTGAAAGAAGGCTTCACCGTGCTGCGCGACCAGCTGTTCAGCCAGGCCATGGGCAGCGCTGCGGTCAAACGGATCGAGGATGTGCGGATGCTGCGCGCCGCCCAGTTCCCCGAAGATTCGGGGCCGCTGGCGCATCCTGTACGCCCCGATGCCTATCAGGAAATCTCCAATTTCTACACCGCAACGATCTATAACAAAGGCGCCGAAGTGATCCGTATGATGCGGACCATGGCCGGGTTGGAGCGGTTTCGCACCGGCACAGACTTGTACTTTGATCGCCACGATGGCGAGGCAGCGACCTGTGAGCAATTCGTCCAGGCGATCGAAGACGGGGCCGGGCTCGATCTGTCGCAGTTCCGCTTGTGGTACAGCCAGGCCGGCACGCCGCGCCTGACCGCGCGGCTCGAGCACCGCGATGACACCGCGACCCTGACGCTTACTCAAACGGTCCCCGTCACGCCGGGCCAAAGCGACAAGGCGCCGATGGTGATCCCGCTGCGGATCGCGCTGTTCGACCGCGCGAGCGGGCAGCACAGCGGCGAGCAGCTGGTCGTGCTCGACCGGGCCGAGATGCAATTTGCCTTCACCGGCTTCGCTGCGCCGCCGGTGCTCTCGCTCAATCGCGGCTTTTCCGCGCCGGTCGCGATCGACGCCGATGTCTCGGGCGACGATCTGGTGTTCCTTGCCGCTCGCGATGATGATCCGTTCGCGCGGTATGAAGCCATGCAGCAGCTGGTGGTCCAGCACTTGGTAGCCGAAGTCAGCGGCGGGCTTGATGCCGCCAGCAGCGACGCCGGGCGCGAGGCGATTCGCAGTGCTTATGCTGCAGTGATTGCCGATGCCGCGCTCGACGATTTGATGCGCGGCGAGCTGATGATCCTGCCGGGTGAAGGCTATCTGGCCGAACAGTTGCTGGTTGCCGATCCGGGCGCGATCCATGCTGCGCGCGAAGGCTTGAAGGCTTACCTTGGCGCGGCGCTCGAAGCCGAGCTGGGCGCGCTCCATGCGCGGGTCAGTGCGGAGCCGTACAGCCTCAGCGCGATTGCGCGAGGGGCGCGCAAGCTCAAGACTCAGGCCTTGGTGCTGCTGGCCGCAGGAGCGCCCGCCCGTGCCGCCGATCTCGCCGCCATGCAATTTGACCTGGCCGACAACATGACTGACCGGCAAGGTGCGCTGATGGTCCTGGCCGGGCTCGACTGCCCGGCGCGCGCGGAAAAGCTGGCGGCGTTTCATTCGCTGTTTGCCGATAATGCCTTGGTGATCGACAAGTGGTTCTCGCTGCAAGCCGGGTCGCTCCACGCTGGCGTGCTCGATCATGTCAAGGCGCTGGCGCATCACCCCGATTTCACCATGGCCAACCCCAACCGGGTCCGCGCGCTGTACATGGCGATGGCGGTTAACCCAGGGGCGTTTCATGCGGCCAGCGGCGAAGGCTACCGGATGATCGGTGATCTGGTCCTCGCGCTCGACCCGCTCAATGCCCAGACGGCGGCGCGGTTTGTTGCCCCGCTGGGGCGCTGGCGGCGGATCGAACCGGGGCGTTCGGCCCTGATGCGGGCACAGCTGGAACGGATCGTCGCCGCGCCCGGGCTGTCGAAGGATACGTTCGAACAGGCGAGCAAGAGCCTTGGCTGATGCGGTGGAGGTTGTCCGTGCTGCGGTACTGGCCGGGACGGCGCACGGCTTTCTGGGGCGGCGCGGCGGCCGCTCGCAAGGGCTGATCGCCGGGCTCAATGCCGGGCTGGGGGCAGGCGATGATGATCAGGCAGTGGCGGCGAACCGCGCCTTGGCGCTGGCCGCAGTCGCGCCCGATGCGCGGCTGGCGACGGTTTATCAGGTTCATTCGCCCGATTGCGTCACCGTTACCCAGCCCTGGCCCGATGCTGATCGCCCCCGCGCCGATGCCTTGGTGACTGACCGACCGGGAATCGCGCTGGGGATCGTTACCGCCGATTGCGCGCCGGTCCTGCTGGCTGACATTGGCGCGGGCGTGATCGGCGCAGCCCATGCCGGCTGGAAAGGTGCAGTGGCCGGTATCACCGACTCCGCGATTGCGGCAATGGAGGCCTTGGGCGCGCGGCGCGAGCGGATTGTGGCGGCAGTCGGCCCGTGCATCGCGCAAGCCAGCTATGAAGTCGATCGGGCCTTTGTTGACCGATTTTGTGCGAGCGCCCCGGAAAACGCCCGCTGTTTTGCCCCCGGCCGCGCAGGTCATGCCCAGTTCGATCTTGAGTTCTACGTCGTCCTTCGGCTCGAAAGTGCCGGAATTGCGCGGGTCGAGCGATTGCGCCTGGATACTTACCACGATCCTGCACGGTTCTATTCATTCCGCCGTGCCACCCACTTGGGCGAACCGAACTATGGCCGCCAAATCTCGTTGATTGCGCTGGCTTAGGCTAGTTGCGCGGTCATCAACGGCTGTGCACAAATAGGCAGTTGGCAGGCGCGGGGGCCTCGTCTATCAGGCCCGCCAAACCGGCCATGCACCTGCCGCTTGCGGGGCGCGGACGGTTAGAATAGGGGCCTTGTTCAAGGCAGGAATTGGTTGGGCCTATCCCGATGCGCAAGCCAGCGCAAAGGGACGGGCCAGCAAGTAACAGGATCGGTTCGACCATGGCACATGATGCTGGCATCGATGCACCAGCCGCTGAAGCGGCCGCCCATGAGGGCGACGGCGTGCGTCGGCGTGATTTTATCAATATCGCAGCGGTCAGCGCGGCGGGAGTCGGCGGATTGTCGCTGCTTTATCCGTTGATCAGCCAGATGTCGCCGTCGGCCGATGTGCTGGCTGAAAGCTCGACCGAGCTCGACCTGTCGGCGATTGGCGCGGGTCAGGCGATCAAGGCCTTGTACCGTAAGCAGCCACTGTTTGTGCGCAACCTGACCGCGGAAGAGGTCAAGAAGGCCACTGACGTTGATAACAACCCGGCCGACTTTGCCGCGCTGCGCGAACCGCAGACCCTGGCCGAGCGGACCAAGCCGGGTAAGGAAAACTGGCTGATCACGATGGGCGTGTGCACCCATCTGGGCTGCGTGCCGCTGGGTGCAGGGCCGGGCGAGGAAACCAGTCGCGGGCCGTTTGGCGGCTATTTCTGTCCGTGCCACGGTTCGGCCTATGATACCGCCGCGCGCATCCGCAAGGGTCCGGCTCCCAGAAATCTGGAAGTGCCGCCGTATGAATTTACTTCCGACACTGTCGTGAAGATCGGTTGAGGTAGACTGACATGAGCTTCCCCTGGGCAAAGCAATATACCCCGAGCCATCCGGCCATGGTCTGGATCGATGAACGCCTGCCGCTGCCACGGCTGGTCTTCGGCGCGGTGGGCGCGGGCTATGAAGTGCCGCGCAACCTCAACTATTTCTATAACTTCGGGTTCCTGGCCGGCCTGTGCCTGATGATCCAGATCGTCACCGGCGTCGTGCTGGCGATGCATTATTCGGACAATGCCGCGATTGCCTTTGATTCGACCGAGCACATCATGCGCGACGTCAATTGGGGCTGGATGCTGCGGTATGCGCATTCAAACGGCGCCGCCGCCTTCTTTGCAGTGATCTATCTGCACATTTTCCGCGGGTTCTATTACGGCTCGTACAAGGCCCCGCGCGAGATGATCTGGCTGCTCGGCGTCACGATCTTCCTGCTGATGATGGCCACCGCATTCATGGGCTATGTGCTGCCTTGGGGGCAGATGAGCTATTGGGCGGCGCAGGTCATCACCGGCTTCTTCACCGCCTTCCCGTTGATCGGCGATGGCTTGAAGGAATGGCTGCTGGGCGGGTTTGCGCCTGGTAATGCTACGCTTAACCGGTTCTTCTCGCTGCACTTCCTGCTGCCCTTTGTCATTCTGGGCGTGGTGATCCTGCACATCTGGTCGCTGCACATTCCCGGATCGACCAACCCCACCGGGGTCGAAGTGAAGAGCGAGAGCGATACCGTACCGTTCCACCCTTATTATACAGCCAAGGATGGCTGGACGGTCGGCCTGTTCCTGATTATCTACAGCGTGTTCGTGTTCTATATGCCCAACGTGCTGGGCCACCCGGACAACTACATCCCAGCTAACCCGCTGCAGACCCCGGCGCACATCGTGCCCGAATGGTATTTCTGGCCGTTCTACGCGATCCTGCGCAGCTTCACCCAGCCGCTGCTGTTCATTCCGGGCAAACTGATGGGCGTGCTGGCGATGTTCGCCTCGATCCTGGTGTGGTTCATCATGCCGTGGCTCGATCGCTCACCGGTCCGCTCGGCCAAGTACCGTCCGCTGTACCGCAAGTTCTTCTGGGCCTTGGTCGTGGACGTAGTGGTGCTGGGTTATTGCGGCGTTTCCCCGCCCGAACAGCCCTATATCCTGCTGGCGCAGCTCGCGACGATTTACTACTTCGCGCACTTCTTCATCATCGTGCCGCTGGTCTCGTCGATTGAGCGTCCCGAACCGCTGCCCTTCTCGATCACCGAAGCGGTGCTGGGAAATGATGGGCAGGCCGCACTCGCGGCCAAGCGCTGAACTCAGGCAGAGCGAAAGAGCAACTCATGATCCGCATCTTCTCCATCCTCGCCGGAATGTTCTTCATCCTGGGTCTGCTCTGGTCGACCGCGGTCGATACCTGGGCGTTTGCTCAGGACGGCATGCCGACCAGCGCTGAAAAGATCTATCACGAGCATCCCAAGGCTTTCTCGCAGTCCAGCGATGGCATGTTCGGCAAGTTCGATCAGGCGCAATTGCAGCGCGGCTATGCGGTCTATGCCGGGGTTTGCGCCCAGTGCCATGCGCTCAAGCACGTTGCTTACCGCGATCTGGCAGCGCTGGGTTACAACGAGGCCGAAGTGAAGGCGATCGCGGCCAAGGCCACGATCAACGCGCTTGATCCGCTCAGCGGCGAAATGAAGGACCGTCCGGGCCTGCCGGCCGATCACTTCCCGCCGGTCGTCTATGGCGGCAAGGGCGTTCCGCCTGACCTGTCGCTGATCACCAAGGCGCGGCATGGCGGCGCAGCTTACGTCTATTCGCTGATCACCGGTTATGAGGCGCAGCCAGCCAAGCTGGCCAGCAATCCTGAGACCAAGACGCCTGAGGGGCTGCATTACAACCCCTATTTCGCCAACCTCAACATCGCGATGACGCCGCCGCTCGCTGCGGATGATCTGGTCACTTACAGCGACGGGACCAAGGCCACCAAGGATCAGATGGCCCGCGACGTTTCGGCCTTCCTGACCTGGACCGCCGAGCCCAAGCTGGAAGCACGGCATCAGGCCGGGCTGTGGTGGATCGGCTTGCTGATCTTTATCACCACGCTGTCTTATCTGGCCTATCGCAATATCTGGGCCGGCAAGAAGCACTAAGCTTCGCGCCGCACGGGCTCCAATTTAAAGCGAGTCCCCGTACCAAGCCGGTGCGGGGGCCGCTGCTTTTGTAGGCCGTGCAATTCGGCGCGGATTGACCGCAAGCGCAAGCTGAAGCATAGCGCGCCCAGCGTGGCCCTGGCCGATGCGGGTATAGCATAGTGGTAATGCACTAGCCTTCCAAGCTAGCTAGAGGGGTTCGATTCCCCTTACCCGCTCCACATTGCTGTCCAGTCGCGTCCGCATTTGTCTGGACAAACCCCATAAATCTCCGTTATTCAGCGGAAATCAGGCCGCATTCGTTCACCCGCGTCCATATCTAGCCGCCAGCCGATGGGGGTATGATTGGGGGAAGCCAAGAGAGGCAGGGGGTATGAAGTGCGGGCCTGGGGGTATGCGAGGGCAAGCCATGGCACTGACAGACATTGCAGTTCGGCAGGCAAAACCGGGGCCGAAGCAATTCAAACTGGCGGATGGAGCTGGCCTCTATCTACTGGTCACGCCTGCGGGCGGGAAGCTCTGGCGGCTGAAGTACCGCCTGGCCGGTAAGGAAAAGCTCATGGCCTTCGGGGCCTATCCCGAAGTGAGCCTGGCCGATGCCCGCAAGCGCCGAGACGAAGCACGTGAACAAATTGCCGCCAGCCGAGACCCTTCGCGGGAAAAACAGCGGGCAAAGGTCCGTCAGCAAGCAGAGGCGATGAACACCTTTGCGATTATATCCGCGGAATATTGCGCTAAACGAAAAAGCGACGGGCAAGGCGGCTGGGCACCTGCCACGGCCAAGCGGAGCGAATACCTGCTGTCGCGCCTCAATGCCGCACTGGGGAGCCTGCCGATAGGCGAGATCGATCCGAGTGACATTCTGGCGGCTGTCCGCAAGATCGAGGCCAAGGGTACGCTGGAAAGCGCCCGCCGAACATTGCAGCTTTCCGGAATGGTATTCCGTTATGCTGTGGCGACTGCCCGGCTGGCGTCTGATCCTACCCGCGATCTGCGCGGCGCATTGGCAACGCCCAAGGTGACGCACTACGCGGCAATCCTTGAGCCTGTGAAGGTGGGCGAGCTGCTCCGCGCGATAGACGGATATGAAAGCCTTGGGCTTACCCGGCTGGCGCTGCAACTTGCTCCGCATGTCTTTGTGCGCCCCGGTGAGCTGCGCCATGCTCGCTGGGAGGAAGTTGACCTGGACGGTGCGCTCTGGACCATCCCAGCCGAGAAAACGAAAATGCGAAAGGCTCACCGCGTCCCGTTGTCCCGGCAGGCCGTGGCGCTGTTGCGGGAGCTTCATGCCCTCACAGGCCCGGCTGGCTTTGTCTTTCCCTCAATCCGCGCCCGTGCCCGCCCGATGAGCGAGAACACCCTGAACGCGGGCCTGCGGCGGCTGGGGTATGCCAGCGACGAAATGACGGCCCACGGCTTCCGGGCGATGGCCGCAATACTGCTGAATGAAAGCGGCAAATGGCACCCGGACGCAATCGAGCGGGCGCTTGCCCATGGTGATGCCGACAAGGTGCGGGCGGCCTACACACGTGGCGCGCACTGGCAAGAGCGCGTGACGATGGCTCAATGGTGGGGCGACCATCTCGACACGCTGCGCAAGGGCGCGGACGTGGTGCCGATTAATCGAGCGAAAAGGACCGGGGAATGAGTGGACAGGATCACGCAACCGCCAAGCTGGAAGCCTTCCTGGAGGTGCTGGAGGATCTGATAGGCGATGCGCTGGCGGCTGGAGTGACCGAAACGGCGATGCGCAGAACGCTGCTGGCGCGCGCCGTTTGCCTGTTCAAATCGCACCCATCGGACGGCATTGCTGCCATGGACCACTTCCGCAAGTCACTAGAGAGTGAGCTTGTCCAGTCGTCCGGGCAGAGCGCTGGATAATACCGGTGGTCCGCCTCCCTTCGCTGCGGGAGCTGCGCCGCGACTGTCCTGGCAACGTGGCAATCCTGCCGACCGCGCCAGCACGGCAAGTTCAGCAACGCTTTGGGCGGGCTTATGGGCAGGCCAAGCGCGAGCTGGTCGCCAATCAGGCCGTAACGTTCCCTTACCAGCCGCCGTGGACACGTGAGGATGAGCGACAGGCGCAGTCGTTGGACCGGCGGGCCGATGTGCCAGAGTTCGATCCGCGCAACCCTGCGCACCTGCGGGCATGGGAAGCGATATGGGACGCGGGCCGAATGCCGTGGTGATCGGACACGGAATGAAACCACCGCGTAGCGGCGATGGCGCGCGTCGTCTGGGGGTGGAGGGATGCCACACGCGCGCGGCATTTCACGGCCCTTCGCATTGCGGCTGGGGAGTCGCGCTGGAGGTCCAAGGAGGGTGGTCGAAAGTCCAGAGGCAAGACCTGGTGCCCGACCACTGCCCCTCTCATTGGCAGGTTTTTTTCTTGTTCCCCGCGTTTTCCAGAGGCGGCGCTGACAGGTGGGCAGAGTGGGGCCAGCGGCCCAGCTGGGGGTTTCGCCCGCCCAAACGCTGCGCCACCTCGCTTCGGCTGCCGTGCCAGCCCGATCCGGGCGCTATCGCGCGCCGGGTTTGCGATCATGGGCAGCAGGTTGATTTTCGGCGGATTAATTTCTCATTTTCCGAACGGCATTCGGGAAGCGATGATTTACAAGGGAACAATGGGAACATGGGAACAAGCTATGTCAAACAGGCAGAAAGCCGAGCTTCTGGAGGGTGCGAGCCTGTTCCCAAGCTATCGGGCCGCTTTGGGAACATGGGAACAGAAATGGCCGATCCCGATGCAGGAAAATCCGCGCGCGTGTGGCGACCCCGTGCCCCCTCCAGCCGGTGAGCGGGATTGATGTCGGACGATGATTGCGTCTGGCTTCGCGATATCAGGCTTGATGATCGGGACTTGATCGCTGGGGCTCAAATCCTGGCTTGGATTGCCATGCCACACCGGCCCCAGCCGGGGGTGCATTTGTTGGAACAATGGTACTGGTCGCGGCGGCGATATCGCAAAGAGAACGTCCCGTCATTGCCGTACAATCTAAGCAAACAAAGTCGCATTACCTTGCAGCTCGCGCAATTCAATAGACGCTTGCTTGAGGGGTTGCGTGCGGGCGTCTGGTTTCACCGGCGGTGTTTGGCAGCGCTGCCCGGTGATGGCCCCATTTCTACAGGATTGCGTGGCATGGGGGCATCGACGCGACAGCTCGCGAGAATGTACGCGAACAGGACTGGCGTAGAACAATCTAACGCAATTCGGGATATATGGTCCAGACGGAAGCCCGTCCTTCATCTTGCATCTGCTGCTGCTCAGGTGCTGGCCGTGCGTTATGCGGACGAAGATCGGCGCGGCTTTGACCTTGAGCGTACAATTTTCTGGCCGAATTGGGTTGCCGATACGATCGATATCGCTGGCCATAAGGCCAAATTCGCCGCGACACATGGCGGATTTTCGTATTCCGGGTTCTATCGATTCCACCGGGACAATTACTGATATCAGTCCGGCTGAACCATTGCGGACATGACTGGCCTCCCACGGAAAGGGAGACCAAAAATGAACGATGCACCGCCGGGCGCGCCTCTCGCCTATTCGATCAAAGAGGCCAGCCGCGCCACGTCGCTGGGGCGGACGCGGCTCTATCAGTTGATTGCCGCCGGGCAGCTTGAAGCCGTCAAGATCGGTAGCCGGACGCTGATCCCTGCCCATGCACTGCACAAGCTGCTGGAGGGGGATCGATGATCGGCGAAGCAGGGGCCGTGCGGTCCGGCAGGCTCGATTTCGGGAGGATCAATCGAGCGGCGATTGCCAACGCCAATGCGGTTGTGCGGGGCCTGCTCCCCGAAGGGCGAATGGAAGGCCATGAATACGTTGCCCGCAATCCGCTGCGCCCGGACAGGCGGCTGGGCAGCTTCAAGGTCAATATCTCGACTGGCCGCTGGGCAGACTTCGCCACCGGCGACGGTGGCGGCGACATGGTGAGCCTTGCCGCGTTCGTATCGGGGTTGCCCCAGCGCGAGGCCGCAATTCGGCTGGCGGAATCGATGGGGGTTTCCCCTTGGGCGTGAGCGACAAGCCGGGCGATCCCTTCGCCAATGTTTCCAGATCCCTTGCGGCTGGGGGCGACGTGCCAGCCTGGGACGTGCCCGAAACGGAACGCAAGGGCGCGCCCAAGCCCAAGGGCGAATGGGTGTGCCCGGTGCCAGCCGATGCGCCGGACGCGCGGACCTCACACAACCGGCATGGCAAGCCCTCTGCATCATGGCGCTACTGCGATGCTGTCGGCGGACTGATCCATTGGGTTTGTCGTTTTGACAAGCCGGACGGATCCAAGGAAATCCTGCCGCAAACCCTGTGGCGTGGAGCTGGGCGGCTGGGCTGGCGCTGGGGTGCACCGCCTGTTCCTCGCCCGCTCTATGGGCTGGACCGGCTCGCCCTGGCCCCAGCCGCGCCCGTGCTGATAGTGGAGGGCGAAAAGACGGCGGACGCGGCGGCGGGCCTGTTTCCGGGCTTTGCGGTGGCGTCCTGGTCCGGCGGCTCCAAGGCAGTCGGCAAAGCCGATTGGGCGGCGCTGGCGGGCCGCCGGGTGGCAATCCTGCCCGACGCCGACACGCCGGGGCGCGAAGCCGCGCAAGCCGTCCGCAAGGCTGCGCTAGAAGCTGGGGCAGAGGGTGCGGCGATTGTCCAGCTCCCTGCCTCGCTGCCAGCCGCATGGGATTGCGCCGATCCGTTCCCGTCCGGCTTCGCCCAAGCTGACTTGCTGGGCCTTATCGGCGCGGCGCTGGCGGCCGCCAGCGCCGGGCGGCTGGAAATCCCGCCTGGTTACACGCTCGATGCTGATGGCCTCTATTGGCTGGAGCCGGGCAAGGATGGTGCGGACGCGCGGGCTGTGCGGCTATCCGATCCCTTCGACATCATGGGCGAGGCGCGCGACGGCGACGGCGGCGATTGGGGCCTATTGATCCGATTTAGGGACCGCGACGGAGTAGAAAAGCGCAGGACCATTAAGCGCGCGGGGCTGGCTTCCGATGCTGGCGCCGTGCGAGCCGAGCTGGCTGGCGCGGGAATGCTGATTCTGTCCGCGCCGGGTCAAAGCGATCGCTTCATTCGCTTCCTTCGAGCGGTGACGCATAGCGCCAGGGTCACCTTGGCGGAAAGGACCGGATGGGTTGATGCCAGCCGCTTTGTCCTGCCTCATACGGTGATTGCGCCGCCGGGCGCAGAGCCGGTGCATTTCGACGGGGCGGCCTCTGCACTGCACTATCGAGAAAAGGGCAGTCTGGACGGCTGGAAACGCAACCTGGCCGCGCTTGCGCCGGGGAACAGTCTGCTGACATTCGCCATATCGCTGGCTTTCGTCGGGCCAATTATGCGCTGGCTGGATATGGAGGGCGGCGGCTTTCATTTTCGCGGGGCTTCCAGCACCGGTAAAACGTCGCTGGCCATGGCGGCTGGCAGCGTGTGGGGCGGCGGCGGGTCTCTGGGCTTCGCGTCAAGCTGGCGGGCAACCGGGAACGCCCTGGAGGGCGTTGCGCATGGCCATACGGAAACGGTGCTGATCCTAGACGAGCTGGCGCTTGTTGATCCCCAAGAGGCGGGCAGTGCGGCCTATGCTCTCGCCAGTGGGCAAGGCGCGGGCGCAACAGAGCGGAGCCTTGCGCCGCCGGGCCGAATGGCGGGTTATGGTGTGCAGCACCGGGGAAATCGGCCTTGCCGATCATATCCGCACTGCCAAGCGAGGCGAACGGACGATGGCCGGGCAGGAATTGCGCTTGCTTGATCTGCCGGCCGATGCCGGGGCGGGTTTCGGGGCTTGGGAAGCCCTGCACAATATCGCCGGTCCAGCCGCCTTTTCCGATGCGATCAAATCGGCCTGCGCCGCCCACTATGGCCACGCAGGGCCTGCCTTCGTTCGCGGCCTAGTCGCTGATCCCGCGCATTGGGAGGGCGAGGCCAAGCGTCGGGCCAAGGCTTTCGTGGCGAAGGCAACGCAAGACGGGGACAGCGGGCAGGCAAATCGCGGCGCAGCGCGGTTTGCTGCCGTCGCGGCGGCTGGGGAAATGGCGGCGGCGCTTGGCATAGTGCCGTGGCGGGCCGGTGAGGCAGAGGCGGCGGCACTGGCTTGCTTCGGTGCCTGGGCTGCTGGCTTCGGACGTACCGGCTTGCGGGAGCATCGCCAAATTTTGGAGCGGGTCCGCAACGCCATACAGGCCGGGCAATCCCGATTCGGACGTATCGCCCATGGCAAGGTGCAATCGTTCTATGGGGACGATTCAGGCGATGGCGACGGCGGGGCCAGCAACCGGGAAGGGGAAGCCCGTTCGCTATCCACGCTTGGCTATCTGCACGATATTGAGCCGGGCAAGCCCTGCTACCTGTTCCACGATAGCGGCTGGGGTGAAATACTGACCGGCTTCGATCCGAAGGAAGCGGCGACTGTCCTCCAAACGCGTGGCTTTCTTGTCTCTGGCGACGGGGCGCGGCTGAAGCGCAAGCAACGTGTCGGCGACCAAACCCCACGGTTCTACACCATTCGGGCGACCATTCTGGAGTGGGATTCAAGCGACCTGGGCAAAGCTGGCGGCGTCCCGCCCGATGATGCCCCAGCGGAGCCACTGCAGCGGCCCATTGATGACCGTCCAGCCGCGCCGGTGCCGGACGATTACGACTATGGGGCCGATGATTTCGATCCCCTCGGCGACGATGGGATCGGCTGGTAATGCCCGCCCCTGCCAGCCCGCCGCAATTCGATCTATTCGAGGCGCAGCCAGAGCCTTCCTGCCAGCGCGTCGGCAGAAAGCCGCACATTCCTACGCCGGAGCAAATGCTGCTCGCGAATGAGCTGAAGGCGTCCGGAGCGACCTGGCCTGCGATTGCCCGGACCTTGGGTATTTGTGTAAACACCCTCGCAAGGCACTATTTCCGAAGCAATCTGGCTAGACCGCCCAAGGGCCGCCGTCGCCACTCTGCTACGCCAGCAAGGCGCAAGATCGTTCGGCGGGCACTACTTGGAGGCATGACGCCAGCGGAAGTTGCCAAGTTGATCGGAATTTCGGTGCCAACGCTTCGGTTGCACTACCGGGATGAAGTGCAGCCATAGGCCGCAAGCCTGCAAGCCGCTCTGTTCCCAAGCAAAACGGCTGGGAACAGGCATGGCAATTTTTGGGAACGTAATTTCACCTGATTGGCCAAGCATTTAGGCCGAGTGTTCCCAATGTCCCGCTGTTCCCGCTAATTGCATAGACTTCCCACAACACGACGCACAAGCCGAGCCCGAATCGGACGGCTTGACCTGGCTCGCAATGCCCTTGGGATTGCCTGCCGGGGTGCGATCAGGTTCGTCCTCACCTGCGCCTAGCCAGTGCATTTGGGGGTATGATTGGGGGTATCTTGCAAAATCGGTCGTTATGGAATGGCAGAATATCGAGCTTTTTCGACTATTTCGCGGTTCCCCTTACCGTCCAGCCGCTGTTTCAGAAATTGCCGGCATTCGGGGACCGCAATGCGCGGTGGGTGGGGCGGACCTGCCGCAGCAAGCCCGCCCTGCCCCCGGTTTCGGCTTGCGCCGCGTACCTGGTGGATGTCTGCGCTCTAAATCCCGCAAAAACTTGCATAGATACGACAATCTACAGCGGTATATTGTCGATCAGCCGGGTTCCCCCGATCCGTGCTGCGACGAACAGTCGAGCTGGATTGGTACCGAGCGACGCCATCGGTGCCAGCGTGGCGGCATCGCGCAGCTCGGCATAGTCAACCGCGGCAAAACCGCCTGCCACCAAGCCCACCTCAAGTTCGCGCAGAGTGCCGGATATGTCCGCTCCGCCGCGCAGCTTGACCAACGCTGCCTGCATCGCGCGCGGGAGTTGCGCAGCGGCGGCTCGGTCTTGCGGTGAGAGCAGGGCGTTGCGCGAAGAGCGGGCGAGTCCGTCTGGCTCGCGCTCGGTCGGAACCGCGATGATCGCCTCGGCGCGCGGCAGCAGCAGATCGAGATCACGGGCCATTTGGCGAATTACCGCCAACTGCTGCCAGTCCTTCTCGCCAAACAGCGCGATATCAGGCTGAACCTGGTTGAAAAGCTTACAAACTACGGTCCCCACACCGTCGAAGTGGCCGGGGCGTGCCGCACCGCACAAGCCTTCGCTCACCCCGCCAACGCTGACGGTTGTAGCATAACCTGCCGGGTACATTTCGGTGACATCGGGCGACCACAACAAGCTGACCCCTTCGGCCTCGAGCATGGCGCTGTCAGCAGCCTGCTGCCGCGGGTATCTTCCCAGATCCTCCTTCGGCCCAAACTGGCGCGGATTTACGAAGATCGAGACCACGACATGGCGGGCGCGCCGACGTGCTTCGCGAACCAAAGCCAGGTGGCCTTCGTGGAGTGCGCCCATAGTCGGCACCAGCGCCACGGCGCCGTCCATTTTCAACCGGTTCACTGCACGGCGCAGTGGATCAAGCTGCCGCACAGTTTGCACGGGCGGTTCCCCTAGAATAAGACCCTCTGGCGGAAGAGGTCCGCCCGCACTACGCTGCACCGCAGCACGCGGCAACACGCAAACACAGGTTTCAACAGCACAGTGTCATCGCAGCAAGCACCCCACCGGATTGTTTTCGCCAATGAAAAGGGCGGGACCGGCAAGTCGACCACTGCGGTCCACGTCGCTATGGCGCTGGCCTATCAAGGCGCGCGGGTGGCGGCGATTGACCTCGATCCGCGCCAACGTACACTGCACCGTTACCTCGAAAACCGCACCGAGACCGAGCGCCGCCGCGGCATCACGCTGCCCACTGCGCGCTTTGCAGTGTTTAACGGGGACACCGCCCAGCAGCTCGATGACCTGACCGCTGAGATGAGTGCCGAAGCGGATTTCCTGATCTTCGACACCCCTGGCCGCGATGATGCCTTTGCCCGCAAGGTCGCGACTGAAGCCGATACGCTGGTAACCCCGCTCAATGACAGCTTCGTCGATTTCGATCTGATCGGGCAGGTTGATGCCGAGACTTTCAAAGTCCGCAAGTTGTCGTTCTATGCCGAGCTGATCTGGGAAGCGCGCAAGCAGCGAGCGATGACGACGATTACCGACAAGCGCCGCGAGATGGACTGGGTAGTGGTCCGCAACCGCACCCAGCACACCGAGGCGCGCAACATGCGGCGGCTCGATCAGGCGTTGACCGAACTGTCCAAGCGAGTCGGCTTCCGCATCGCCAGCGGGCTTTCAGAACGGGTGATTTATCGCGAGTTGTTTCCATCAGGACTGACCTTGCTCGACAAAGGCCAGCTGGGCGAGCTTGGCACCAGCCATCTGGTTGCCCGGCAGGAACTGCGCGCGCTGATCGCGGCACTGAAGCTGCCGATGCCAGCCGGGCGCACCCCCGAACTGGCCTTGACTGGCACTGGCTGAGCGAAGCGATGGGCAGGTTGCTGGTCTTCGCATTGCTCGCCAGCTTGCTGTGCCGCGCGCTCACTGGCCGCTGGCCGTGGGCGCTGTGGCGAGAAAGCGAGCGTTCTCAAAAGGAAGCGCAGGCTCGCGCCTTGCTCGGCGTCAGCCGAAGCGCAACGCGCGGCGAAATTGCCGAGGCGCACCGCCGCGTGCTTGTCCAGGTTCACCCGGACCGAGGCGGCAGTAACGCAGCGGTGCACGCTGCCAGCGCTGCGCGTGATCTGCTGCTCGCGCGGCTCAACCGGATCGAGACAGTACAGTCATGATGCATCAATTTCACCCCACCGTGCTGCGCGAATACGATATCCGCGGGATCATTGGCGAAACCCTGGGCGAGGCCGATGCCTATGCCATCGGGCGCGGCTTTGCGACGCTGCTGGGGCAAGCCGGGGGGCGCTGCGTGGCGGTGGGGTATGACGGGCGGACCAGCTCGCCGATGCTCGAAGCCGCGCTGGTCAAGGGGATCAACGAGGCCGGGCTCGATGCCGTGCGGGTCGGCATGGGGCCCACACCGATGCTGTATTATGCCGAAGCTTCAATGGAAGATGTGCAGGGCGGCATTCAGATAACTGGCAGCCACAATCCCGCCAATTACAATGGCTTCAAGATGGTATTTATGGGCCGGCCGTTTTTTGGGGCCGACATCCAGGAACTCGGCCGGATCGCGGCGGAGGGCGCTTGGGCCGTGGGCAGCGGCAGCCAGCAAGCGCGCGAGATCCTCGGCGCTTATGTCGCCCGCGTGGCTGAGGGGCTGGCCGGGGTCGACCGCGCCGGGCTCGCCGACCTTAAGATCGGCTGGGACGCCGGCAACGGTGCTGCGGGGCCCGCGCTCGAACTGCTGGTCAACAGGCTTCCTGGCAAACATCATACGCTTTTCACCCAAGTGGATGGGACTTTCCCGAACCATCATCCGGATCCCACCGAAGAAAAGAACCTGGCCGATTTGAAGGAACTGGTCGCGCGCGAGCAGCTCGATTTTGGTGTAGCCTTCGATGGCGATGGTGACCGGATCGGCGCGATTGACGGTCAGGGCCGGGTGATCTGGGGTGACCAGCTGTTGATGATTTATGCCGCTGACCTCCTCAAAATGGTGCCGGGGGCCACGATTATCGCCGATGTGAAGGCCAGTTCGGCTCTATTCGATGAAGTCTCAGCGCTTGGTGGACATCCCACTATGTGGAAAACCGGACACAGCCTGATTAAATCCAAAATGAAGGAGACTGGCGCGCCTCTGGCCGGTGAGATGAGCGGCCACGTGTTCTTCGCACATCAGTATTATGGCTATGACGACGCGCTCTATGCTGCCGTGCGGCTGATCGCGGCGTCGGCGCGGCTGGGCAAGTCAGTCACTCAGCTGCGCAGCGAAATGCCCGCGCTGGTCAACACCCCCGAGCTGCGGTTCCAGGTCGATGAACGCCGCAAGTTTGCGGTGATCGACGAGGTCAAGACGCGGCTGGCCGCAAGCGGCGCAGACGTCAACGATATCGACGGGGTGCGGGTGTCGACCCCGGATGGCTGGTGGCTGCTGCGCGCGTCGAACACGCAGGACGTGCTGGTCGCGCGCGCCGAAAGCTCCGATCAGGCCGGGCTCGACCGGCTGCTCGCGCAAGTTGACGCGCAGCTGGCGGCGTCAGGGCTGGAGCGGGGCGAGGCGGCGGAGCACTAACCGACCAACCGCAGCCGGAAGAAGGCCAGAATCTCGTCGCGCGCTTGAATCGTGGGCTGACCGGCCTCGTCGATCAGGTGCAGCGTCACCACCGAATGCGGGTTCTTCATCGGGCTGCGCGGGTTGGCGGCGCTATCGGGCAAGACGCGCGGTTCGAAGCGGTCGCCAAGCGCCTCGGCAAAGGCGGCAAAGCGTTCGGCCTTGCAGAACGAATCGCCTTCAAACCGGTAAGCCAGCACGGTCAAATCCTCGGCCTCCATCCGCGCCTTCACTTGCGCCAATTCAGCCGGATCGATCGCGATGGCGGCTGCATTATTGAGCGGCAGCGAGGGCTGCGCCATGACCGGGGCCAGCACCGCCGGCTCCAGCATCATCGACAGCGCGAAATTGCCGGTGAAGCACATCCCGATCGCGCCCACGCCCTTGCCGCCGCTTTCGCGGTGCGCCGCCGCCGCCAGCGCGCGCAGCCACTGCGTTACCGGGCTCGAGGCATTGGCGCTGAGGGCGCGAAACTCGCGGCTGATGCAGGCCCGGGCGATGGTGCCGATCGAACCGAGCACGGTTGGCACCGCGCCGTCCTGGCCGAACAGATGCGGCATATAAACGGTGAACCCGGCATCGCGGACCCAGCGGGCGAAGCGTGCCACATGCGGGCTGATCCCTGGCATCTCGGTCATCACGATCACTGCCGGGCCGCTGCCTGCAACATAAACCAGCTTGGTCTGGCCCAGCAGAGTAAATTCGCGCCGGGTGAAGTCTTCGAGCGGATCGGTTATACTCAGCGAACGGTCAGGCACGGCAGTTTCCCCCAATGAATGCGGCACAGTGGCGACCCGTGCCGCGCAGTGCAATTGCCTTTCGCGCGGCGCTGGCTTTCATGCCATTCAGTAGAGATGACGCCGCCGCCGCTCCCCCCGGAATTGACCGACTGGTTCGCCGCGCGCGGTTGGCATCCGCGGCGCCATCAGCTGGAGATGTTGGCGGTTGCAGCGCGCGGGCAACACGCGCTGCTGGTCGCCGATACCGGGGCGGGCAAAACGCTGGGCGGGTTTCTGCCAACACTGGCCGATTTCTGTCCCTCGCAATTTGGCGGCGCGGCGCCGCCCGAAGGCTTGCACACGCTGTACGTATCGCCGCTCAAGGCACTGGCGCACGATGTACAGCGCAATCTGCTGACCCCGGTGGCCGAGCTGGGGCTGGACCTGCGGGTCGAAGTGCGCAGCGGCGATACCCCGTCCGATCGCAAGGCCCGGCAACGGGTGCGCCCGCCCCACATCCTGCTGACCACACCCGAATCGCTGGCACTGTTGCTATCCTATCCCGAAGCGGAGACGCTATTCTCTGGGCTACAGCGGGTGGTGATCGACGAGGTTCACGCCTTTGCCCCGACCAAGCGCGGCGATCTGCTGGCCCTGGCCTTGACCCGGCTGCAGGCGCTGTCGCCCACGCTGCAGCGGGTGGCGCTATCGGCGACCGTGGCCGATCCCGACGCATTCAAAGCCTGGTTGGCGCCGTGGGGTGATCTGGACTCGGTCGCGCTGGTGGTGGGTGAAGCGGGCGCGCCGCCCGAGCTATCGATCCTGTTGCCGCAGGATGCCCGCGTGCCGTGGGGTGGACACGCTGCAATCTGGGCGGTGCCGCAGCTGATCGAAGCGATCCGCGCCAATCACACCACGCTGATTTTCTGCAACACCCGGTTCCTGGCTGAGTTCATCTTCCAGAAACTGTGGGCGGTGAACGCGGATAATTTGGCCGTAGGGATTCACCACGGTTCGCTGTCAAAGGAGGCCCGGCGCAAGGTCGAAGGAGCGATGGCGCGCGGCGAGCTGCGTGCGCTGGTTGCTACTTCGAGCCTCGATTTGGGGGTCGATTGGGGCGATATCGACTTGGTGGTGCAGATGGGTGCGCCCAAGGGCAGCTCACGTCTGCTGCAGCGGATCGGGCGCGCCAATCACCGGCTCGATCAGGCCAGCCGGGCCTTGCTGGTCCCCGGCAACCGCTTTGAATTTCTGGAGGCGATGGCGGCGCTGCAGGCGGTCGAGGAAGGCCAGCGTGACGGTGAGACGTTTCGCCCTGGCGGGCTCGACGTGCTGGCGCAGCACATCATGGCGCGAGCCTGCGCCGGGCCGTTCGACGGGGCGGCGCTGCTGAGTGAAGTGCGCAGCGCCTTGGCCTATGCCTGGCTGGACGAGGCGCGTTGGCAGCGGATGCTCGAATTTGTCGCGACTGGCGGCTATTCGCTCAAGGCCTATGACCGGTTCCGCCGGATCACGCTGGGCAAGGATGGCTTGTGGCGGTTGACGCATCCCGAGCACGCCGCGCGGTTCCGGCTTAACGCAGGGATCATTATCGACAGCGAAATGATCGAGGTGCAGTTCCGTAATGGCCGCTCGCTCGGCCGGGTTGAGGAGAGCTTCGCTGCCAGCCTGCGGCCCGGGGATACGATTCGCTTTTCTGGTCTTGATCTAGAGGTTGAGGCGATGCGCGAGACTTCGCTGGTGGTGAAGGCGGCCAAGAAGGACGGGCAGATCCCCAGCTATGGCGGGCAACGCTTGGCAATGACGACGCATCTGTCGGGACGGGTGCAAGCGCTGTTGGCGGACCGCGCTGGGTGGGCGTTGTTCCCCGACGATGTCCGCGAATGGCTTGAAGTGCAGGATTTCCGTTCAGAACTGCCCGCGCCCGGCAAACTGCTGGTTGAGAGTTTCCCGCACGAACAGCGGCACTACACCGTGTTTTTTACCTTTGAAGGGTGGCCGGCCAACCAGTCGCTGGGGATGCTGATCACCCGGCGGATGGAAGCGCGTGGGCTGCTGCCGCTGGGGTTTGTGGCCAATGACTATGCCTTGGCGGTATGGGGGTTGCAGCCACTCGATGATCCGGCGGCGCTGCTATCGGGCGATATCCTGAACGATGAGTTCGCGGCCTGGGTGCAGGATAGCTATCTGCTGCGCCGCGCTTTTCGTGAGGTGGCGGTGATCGCGGGGCTGGTTGAACGGCAGCACCCTGGGAAGAAGAAGACTGGGCGGCAGGTGACCTTCTCGACCGACCTGATTTATGATGTGCTGCGCAAGTATGAGCCGGATCATGTCTTGATCGAAGCGGCCTGGGCCGATGCGCGCGAACGGATGACCGATGTCGGGCGGCTGGCCTCTTTGCTGGAGCGCGCCGCGCGTGAATTGCGGCACGTGCGGCTTGACCGGGTCAGCCCGCTAGCGGTGCCGGTGTTGGTGATGATCGGGCGCGAGGCCGTGCCGCAAGGCGGAGCTGACGAAGAATTGCTGCTTGAGGCGGAAGGCCTGGCCGGCGCGGCAAAGCGGATCGATCTGCTGGATGGCTTGGACGATGAGGGGCTCTAGCGCGTCGGTGCGGCCTTGCCAAAATCACCGTAGGCCTCGTTGCCGACAAAGGCGAAGGCGGTGACTCCGCTGTATTTGACCAGCCGCAATATCCGCGCCGAAGCCCCGTAGGGTGCGCGGCCATCGGGCGTGAAGCGCACCAATGGTTCGGGGCGTTGTGCGGCGGTGTCGGCCAGCACGGCGGTCAGTTCAGCTTCATTGAGCGGGGTGCCGTTCCAGGCTAGCTGGCCTGAAGGGGCAATGGTTAGCGTGTTTTCCGGCAAAACCTTGGGGTGCTCGATGATCGGTGATGGCGCCGGAAGATCGAACGGTACGTCATGGACTGCAACTGGCACTGACAGGATCAACATCACCAGCAGAACCAGCAGCACGTCGATCAGCGGGGTGGTGTTGAGATCAGACAGTGGTTCGCCAATCCGTAGTGGTTTTGCCGTTGCCATGCCGAAGTCTCCTACACCTGATAGAAGTGATAATATATCATACGTTGAGGTCGTCAAGTCACTTTAGGTGCGGGGCGAGGGCGAGAAAAAAGGGGGCGGATCGCTCCGCCCCCTTTTGGGATATCGATTGGTTCCCGTTGGCTGCCTATTGCGGCGCTGCCGGGGCGTTGGGCGCCTTGCCGAACGACACGAACTGTTCGTTGCCGACGAAGCCGAAAGCTGAAACGCCCGAACCCTTGATGATGTTCAGCACCTTGACCGACGTGTCGTAGCTGGCGCCGGCGTCGGGCTGATACTGCAGCTCGGGTTCGGGATTCATCCTGGTCGTCTCCTGGAGCAGCGCGACCAGGTTGCCGTCGTTGATCGGGTTGCCGTTCCACATGATCTGGTCGGCACCGGTGATCACCACCTTGTTCTTGACGTTGTTCGGCGGCGGCAGGTTGGTCGGCGGCTGCGGTGCGGGCAGGTCGATATTCACCGCGTGGGTGGCGACCGGAATGGTGATGATGAACATGATGAGCAGGACGAGCATGACGTCGATCAACGGCGTCGTGTTCATCTCCATCATCGGCGAGCCATCGTCCTTGCCGCCTGACATTGCCATTGGAACTTACTCCTGAAACGTTGTGCCGAAGAAGCTGGGCCTGCTGGCTCAGCCGTTCGGATCGACCGGGTTCGAG
>JANNYT010000132.1:0-6734 GCA_031410255.1 Novosphingobium sp.
CGCAGCAGCACGTCGTCAAAGGTCAGGCCAAGGGGGATTTCAATGATTGCCACAGTACCTCGTGCTTGGGTTCGATTCGTGGCGGCCCATGTAACCGCAGTGGGGGCAAGAGGCCAGAGACTGTTTCATTGAAACTGAAACAGGGCAACACCGGCCCGCTCCCCGGCCCGACAACCCACAGGGTACTGCAGGCGGGGTGGTCGGGCCGGGGGAGCGGGCCGGTGTTGCTTCCATGCAACCTAGAGCCGCTTGGGGACTTTCTTCGGATCGGCGAACCAGCGCACCAAGGCGACCAGAAATTCGACATCATCGGCCGCGCCGCCCAGTTCCAGACCCGGTTTCACCACGTCGCTCGGGCGGTGATAATCGGTGTCCATGAACCGCTCGACCCGCGCCGGATCGGCCCACGAGCTAGAGACCATCACCGCTGGCACGTCGTGCTGCAGAAAGATCCAGCCGTCCTGCCGCCGCACGTATGATTTGTAAAAGTCCTGCTGCACCAGCTTCTTCTTCTGTTGCTTGGCGACCAAGGCAATCTGCGGATCGAGCTTGGTCAGCCCCTGCCCGACCACCGCGAACGGCTGACCCGCCGGGCCGATCGCGACGCTATCAATATTGAACGCCGCCACAAATTGCGCCAGCGGGATTGGCGGATTTTCAACGAATGCTTCCGCCCCCAGCAGCCCCAGCTCTTCCCCGGTAGTGGCCAGCACATAAATATCGCGGTCTTGCTGCGGCAGCCGCGCGAGCCGCCGCGCAGTCTCGATCAGCACTGCCACGCCGCTGGCATTGTCGACCGCGCCGTTGCAGATCAGATGCTCGGCCGGCGGGGCGGCGCATTTGCCGAAGTGATCCCAGTGCGCCACCAGCAGCACCGCGCCCAGTTCGGGGCGTTTGCCGGGCAGCTTGGCAATTACGTTGTGGGTGTGGATCCGGGTCTCACGGGTGGTCGCCTCCAGCGAGACCGCCAGATCGAGCGGCATGGCTGCAAAATTGGGTGCGGCGGCGGCCGCCTGCAGGCTCGCCACGCTTTGCTTGGCTCCGGTCAGTGCGCCGTTGAGCGCAGTCACGCTGATGAAGGCGTCCAGATCGCCGCCCAGTTCCTCGCCCGCCAAAGCATAGCCCAGCCGTTTGCGCCGTTCGCTGACGCTGCTCAGCGTGCGGTCACCATCGAGCACGGTCAGCACGCCCGATGCTCCCGCTTGCAGCAGCGCATTCTGCCGGTCTGAATTGCCCTGCCCGCCATCGAGCAGCAGCGCGACCCTTCCGGCGAGCTCAGCGCGCTGCGGGATTTGCGCGCCGGTGCCAACGAACACGATCGGCGCGTTTTCGATCAGGCCGCGCTTGCCCGAGGTCAGCACCAGCATCTGATCCTGCGGCACGAACAGCCGCCGCCCCTTGCGCCAGAAGGCCGCGCGGCTGCTATCCGATTCTCGCCCGATTAGCGCGACCGGCGCGAACCATGGATGCGAAGGATCGTTGGTGCCTGAAACCAGCCCGATATCGGACAACTGCTTGCCGATATAACGCAGCGTCTTGGACTCGCCATCGGTGCCCGGCTCGCGCCCGTCGTAAGCATCGCTGGCCAGTTCGGTGATATGGGCCATCAGCTGTGACTTTAGCAGCGCCGAGGCCTTTTCCTGACGCGACGCGGCAGCCAGCGGGGCAATGACCAGCGATGCCGCCAGCAGGCCACCAAGCAATCGGCTCATCGCTCTCAAGAAACGCTTCATCGCCGATTTCAACCACGAATTACCCGGCCAGAGCAAGCTCCGATCGCGGGGCATACAACTATTTCGGCGGCGGTGGCACCAGAGTTACACTGCGCCGAACCCTCACTCTGCAGTCCAGCCGCCGTCCATACTGATATTGGTACCGGTAATGTTGGCCGCCGCATCGCGGCACAGGAACACTGCCATTTCGCCAATGTCCGATGGCTGAACGAATTTGCGGGTCGGCTGGCGGGTCAACAGCACATCGTCGATCACCTGTTCACGGGTCAATCCGCGCGCCGCCATGGTATCCGGGATCTGATTTTCGACCAGGGGTGTCCAGACATAGCCCGGGCAGATGCAGTTGGCGGTGATGTTGAAGGTCGCCAGTTCCAGCGCCAGCGTCTTGGTCAAGCCTGATAGGCCATGCTTGGCCGCAACATAGGCCGATTTGAATGGCGAGGCGGTCAGCGCGTGGGCGCTGGCAGTGTTGATGATCCGGCCCCAGCCCGCTGCCTTCATGTGCGGGATCGCCAGCCGGCACGCGTCGAACGCCGCCGTCAGGTTGAGCGCGATGATCTGATCCCACTTTTCGACCGGAAAGTCCTCAACCGGGGCGACGTGTTGCATCCCCGCATTGTTGACCAGAATGTCGATCGGCCCGGCGCCGGCCAGCAGTGCCTCGACCCCGGCGCGCTGCGCCAGATCGGCCGGCACGTGGGGTGCGCCCAGCTCAGCGCACAGCGCCGCAATCTCGTCCGCCGGGCCGAACCCCGACAGCACCACCTCGGCCCCTTCGGCCTTCAGCGCCCGCGCCACCGCCAAGCCAATTCCCGAAGTCGATCCAGTGATCAACGCCCGCTTTCCTGCCAGAAACATTACCGACTCCAAGTGCTTGCAAAAATCGTTATGGTCCCATGCAATAGGTCTGGACGCACCCTTGTCCACCCCGCCTAGGAGGATACCCGATGCGTCTCGACGATTTCGATCCCAATGCCATCAACGTCGAAGACCAGCGCGGCGGCGGCGGCCGGTTCCCGATGGGGCGCGGCGGGCAAGTCGGCTGCGGCACGCTGGTGATCGCGCTGATCGCGTCGGTGGTGTTCGGGGTCGATCCGGGCCAGTTGATCGGCGGGATGCAGCAAATGCAGCCGCAGGAACAATCGGCCCCGGCGCAGACCGGCGGCAGCGATACCAGCACCAGCTGCCGGCTCGATGCAGCCAGCAAGGAAAGCTGCGACACGCTCTACTCGCTCAACCAGACCTGGTCTGGGATCTTCGGCGCTGCGGGCGTGAAGTTCGCCCCGCCCAAGCTGGTGTTCTATGCGCAATCGGGCAGCTCGGGCTGCGGTGCGGCGCAAAGCGCGATGGGGCCATTCTATTGCCCCGACGATCGCGGGATTTACCTCGACACCGATTTCTACCGTCAGTTGGACCAGGAACTGGGCGCCAAAGGGCAGTTTGCGCGCGACTATGTGATCGCCCATGAATACGGCCACCACATCCAGAACCTGGTCGGCATGTCCGATCAGGTCCGCAGCTTGCAGGCGCAGAACCCGCGCCGCGCCAACGACTTGTCAGTGCGGCTGGAACTGCAGGCCGATTGCTACGCCGGGGTCTGGGCCGCGAAGAACAAGAACCGGCTCGATCCGGGCGATATGGAAAGCGGGCTGAATGCAGCGCACCAGATCGGCGATGATGTGCTGATGGCCGGCGCAGGCCGCCGTCCCTCGCCCGAATCGTTCACTCACGGCAGCGCGGCTGACAGGATGAAGTGGCTGCGCACCGGGATGGAAACGGGCAACGAGGACGCCTGCGATACCTTCGCCGATTTGCGGAAATAGTCGGACGCCGGAACGCATTGGGCTTTGACTCGTTTTGGCTGAACTGAAACCAGCGAAGCGAGCCAAACCATGCGTCTGCCCAAATTCTCATTGCGGGCGGCGCTGATCGCACCCTGCGCGCTGTTGCTACTGCCAGTTGCGGCGAGCGCGCAAACGGCTCCGGCGCCCAGCCCAGCACCGGCGCGGCCGATCACCGACCAGAAAGTTACTGCAGTCGATGTGGTCGCCACCCCGGTGGACGATCTCAACCTGCGCAAGGGCAAGATCCCGCCACTGCTCGAAGCGGCGATCGCCGATCCCTACGATCTGGGCGGGATCAAGACCTGCGCGCAGATTTCGGTCGCGATCACCCAACTCGACGCCATCCTCGGCCTTGACCGCGACATTCCGCAAGACCGCGCCGAAAAGCTCAGCGTCGGGCGGGTTGCGCAATCGGCGGTCGGATCGTTCATTCCGTTCCGCGGGATCATCCGCGAAGTCAGCGGGGCCAATTCGCACCAGCGCAAGGTCGATGACGCGGTTGAGGCGGGAATTGCGCGGCGCTCGTTCCTCAAAGGTTATGGCCAGGCGCGCGGCTGCGCTTACCCCGCACGCGAAGTGACCCCCGCCGCGCTGGCCGCACTTGAGGCGCAGGCCGCCCGCGACAAGGCAGCGCTGGATCAGGCCAAGCGCGACAAGGCCGCCGCCAAAAAACAGAACTAGGCCAGCGGACCCGGCTTTCCCCGCGCGGCGTAATGCGATAGCGCACCGCGATGCGCCTGACCGACTGCCACAATATCGATGATTTCCGCAGCCTCGCCCGGCAGCGGCTGCCGTGGCCGGTGTTCGATTACATCGACGGCGCCGCTGACGACGAGCTGACCAAGGCGCGCAACACGGCCGCTTACGACCGCGCCGATCTGGTCCCCGATGTCTTGGCCGGGGTAGCCGAAGTCGATACCTCGTGCACCGTGCTTGGCCGCAAGAGCGCGCTGCCATTGATCCTCTCCCCCACTGCGCTGCAGCGGGTGTTCCACTGGCAAGGCGAACGCGCGGTGGTGCGCGCGGCGGACAAGTTCGGCTTGTGGTGCGGGATCTCCAGCCTGGCCACGGTCAGCATCGAGGAAATCGGCGCGCTGACAACCTCGCCCAAGCTGTTCCAGTTCTATTACCACAAGGATCGCGGCCTCAACCGCTCGATGATCGAGCGTTGCCAGGCCGCCAAGTTCGATGCGATCGCGCTGACCGTCGACACCATAGTTGCAGGCAAACGCGAACGCTGCGCGCGCAGCGGCTTCACCTCGCCGCCAAAGTTTACCGCCAAGTCCGCGCTGTCCTACGCGATGAAGCCGCGCTGGGCGCTCGATTACGTCTTCCGCGAGAAGTTTGCGCTGCCCAACCTTGACAGTCACGTGCGCGAAGGCACCGGCGAGGCAGTCTCGATTGCGGGCTATTTCAACACCATGCTCGACCAGTCGCTCGACTGGAAAATGGCCGAACAATTGCGCGACGACTGGGGCGGCAAGTTCGCGCTCAAGGGCGTGATGAGCGTCGCCGATGCGCGCCGCGCGGCGGATATGGGGATCGACGCAATCATGCTCAGCAACCACGGCGGGCGGCAGCTTGACGGCAGCCGCTCCCCGTTCGACCAGCTGCCCGAGATTGTCGACGCAGTCGGCGGACGGATCGAGATCATCTGCGACGGCGGGGTGCGGCGCGGCACCCATGCGCTCAAATCCCTGTGCGCGGGCGCGACTGCGGCCTCAGGCGGGCGGCTTTACCTCTATGCGCTGGCAGCCGCTGGCCAGGACGGCGTTGAACGCGCACTCGGCATCCTCAAGGACGAAATCGAGCGCGGGATGAAGCTGATGGGGGTGACCAGCGTCGACCAGCTGACCCCCGAGCGGCTGCGCTGGCGGTAGTTGGCCTGACTTGAAGGGGTCTCAGGAAACCCCTTGACCGAGCGTTTGAAGGGGTTTTATGAGCACCCTTCATTCGTCCCGGAAGGCCTGACCATGTCCAAGACCCCGTCGCTCAAAAAGCCCTATGTCGCATCGCTGACCCGCGATCCCAACCTGGCCGGGTTCGAGCCTGATTACGGCAATTTCGCCAAGGTCGGCACACCCGAATTCCGCGAGCAGATTGCGGCGATCCTGACTTCGGTCGAAGCGGTCAACCGGATCATCGGTTCGGTCAGCGCCGCGCCGACCCGGCCCCCGGTCGCCGCGATCGAGCAGCTGCTGGTCGATCACGGCGGCGAAACGGCGTTTGAAAAAGAAGCCAAGAAGATGACCGGGCGTCTGATCCGCCAGATCGTCGAGCATCTGGGCGGCAGCTTCGTGCGCCGCGGCGTTCCGCTCAACGTCGCATCGCGCTTCAAGAAGGGCTCGATCTACAAGTTCTGATCGAAAGCGGGCGCGGCTTGCTGCGGCAGACCGCCGGTTTGCCGCTGCGCCTCGCCCAGCGCCAAGGCGGCCGACATGGCGAGGTTCATCGAGCGCACCGCGGGCGCGATGGGGATGCGCAGGCGCGCCGCGCACGCCTCGGCCACGGAAGCGGGCACGCCCGCACTTTCCTTGCCAAACAGCAGCACATCATCGGCCTTGAAGGCAAAGTCATACGGCGATTGCTGGCCTTTGGTCGTAAACAGTACCAGCCGGCGCGCACCGATCGTTGCGCGAAACGCTGCAAAGTCGGCATGGCGCACAACCTCCACGTGATCGATATAGTCCATCGCCGCCCGCCGCACCCGCTTGTCATCCCAGACGAACCCCAACGGCTCGATCAAGTGCACCGCCGCGCCCAGACAAGCGCCCAGCCGCAGCACAGAGCCGACATTTCCGGCGATTTCGGGTTCGAACAGGGCAATGCGCATGGGAGGGTGATTGGCCGGGCTTGGCGGCGCGCGCAAGAGGGGTGGAGTTTGTTTGAGCGGATGGCGAGGGCGATTGCGCCGTGACCGTGCCGCTTTAGGTTGATGGCGTTACCAATATCTGGTAACGCCGCAGCATGGCCAAAAATACTTCAATCGCTCTCGGCGAACCGTTTGTCGATTTTGCCCAGCGCAAGGTTGAGTCGGGCGCGTTCGGATCGACCAGTGAAGTCGTGCGCGAGGCGATGCGGCAATACATGCACGAAGACGCGAAAATTGAGGCGCTGCGGTCAATGGTCCAGAAGTCACTGGATAGCGGGCCTGCTG
>JANNYT010000133.1:0-5235 GCA_031410255.1 Novosphingobium sp.
GAAGCTGGCCAAGGCGCATGGCGGCGAGCTGAAAGTGACGCACGGCGATGCGCTGGAAATCGGTTTTCCGATGGTCCACGCGGTCGGCCGCGCGGCTGCGCGGCACCATGCCCCGCGAATGATCGAGCTGACCTGGGGTAACCCCAAGCACCCGAAAATCGCGATTGTCGGCAAGGGCGTGTGCTTTGACAGCGGCGGGCTCGATATCAAGCCCAGCTCGGGCATGTTGCTGATGAAGAAGGACATGGGCGGCGCGGCGCATGCCCTGGCCCTGGCGCAGCTGGTGATGCAGGCGCAGCTGAAGGTGCGGCTGCATCTGCTGGTGCCGGCAGCGGAAAATGCCATTGCGGGCAATGCTTTCCGGCCCGGCGACGTGCTGCGCAGCCGCGCCGGGATCTCGGTTGAGATTGGCAACACCGATGCTGAAGGCCGGCTGGTGCTGGGCGACGCCCTGACCCGCGCCGGAGAGGAAGACCCCGAACTGATCATCGATTTCGCCACGCTGACCGGCGCAGCGCGGGTCGCGCTCGGGCCAGACCTGCCGGCCTTGATGACCCGGCGCGACGAAACTGCCGACGAATTGCTGCGCGCCGGTGAAGATACCGATGACCGCTGCTGGCGCTTGCCTTTGTTCGATGGTTACCGCGAATACCTCAAATCGGACATCGCCGACGTCAACAATTCGGGCAGCAACGGCTATGCCGGAGCTTCGGTTGCCGGACTGTTCCTCGACATGTTCGTGCCTGAAGGCACCGACTGGGCGCACTTCGACACCTTCGCCTGGCGCCCCGCCGCCAAGCCCGGCCGTCCCAAAGGTGGCGATGCGCTGGGGCTGCGGGCCGCGTGGCGGATGCTGCAAGGCCGCTATGGATAACTTGGCAAACGGGCGCGGCGGCGCTAATCGCCCGCTCTTCCAGTTTGGGGTAGATAAACCTTTGACCGCCAGCACCATCCCGACCAGCCAGCTTTGCTTGTCTGGCCCAGCCGAGAAACTCGACGCACCGCATTGGCCGGTGCGCGGCGATCTCGCGCATGTGCGGCTTGCTGGGCGGGTGTTCGTGCCGCACTATGCGGTGCCAATGGAGCGCATGATTGTCAGCGCAGGCGCGGCATTGCGGGTGTCAGGCGCGGCGGATTCCGAACTGCGTGAGGCTTTGCCGGGCGGCACCATTTTCAACGTGCTCGATATGTCGGGCGGCTGGGCCTGGGGCCAAGTCGGTGACGACGGCTTCGTCGGCTACGTCCCGCTGGACGCTCTCGCGCCGTGACCCATACCGTTTTCATCGATGGGGCGGCGGGCACCACCGGGCTTGAAATTGCCCAGCGGCTGGCCGCGCGGTCCGACTTTGAACTGCTCGTCCTGGACGACGAGGCCCGCAAAAGCGCCGAAGCACGGGGGGCTGCCTACCATAGCGCAGACTTTGCCGTGCTCTGCCTGCCTGATGAAGCCGCGGTCGAGGCGCTGGCCTTGGCTGAAGGCAGCAAAGTCCGGATCATCGATGCCTCCAGCGCGCACCGCGTGGCGCCGGACTGGATTTACGGGTTTCCCGAGCTGATCGGGCGCAGCAAGATTGCGGCAGCGGACCGCGTGACCAATCCCGGCTGCTATCCGACCGGGTTTCTCGCCCTGATCGCGCCGCTGGTTCGCCACGGCTTGCTCCCAGCCGATTGGCCTTACACCTGCCACGCCGTGTCGGGCTATTCGGGCGGCGGCAAGGCCCTGATCGCGCGGTTCGAGGCGGAGGGCGACATTGCCTACCGCGATTACGGCCTGACCATGGGCCACAAACACGTGCCTGAAATGCAGGAATATGCTGGCCTCGCCCATGCGCCGCTGTTTGCGCCCGCAGTGGTCGCGGCGCACCGCGGCATGGTGGTCGAAGTGCCGCTGCATCTGGGGTTGATGAGGCGCGCCGCGCCGACCGATGGCCTGCGCGATCAGCTGGTCGATTTCTACAAGGACAGCGCGGTTGTGCGGGTTCACGAAGACACCCCGGACGAATTGCTGCTGCGCTCCTCAACTGGCCCAAGCGACGGACTTGATCTGTATGTGTTCGGATCGCGTGATGGCAATCAGGCGCGGCTGGTCGCCACGCTTGATAATCTGGGCAAAGGGGCCAGCGGCGCGGCGGTACAAAGCCTCAACCTGATGGCAGATTTGCCCGAAACGGCAGGGCTCGCGTTGTAGTGCCCCATCGTGACCGCTGCTGAAAAAATGGGCAGTGGCTGCCAATTCTTTCAGCACGCCAGACTCCCCAGCTCCATTTCGAAAATTGCCGAGCGCTTGGAGATGGGATTCAAATCTTGCGAATCCACCCTTTTCGCGGGGGCTGCCTTCGCCTAGGGCTAATTGCACGCCACTGGCACGATTCTTGAGTCTGCAATTCAGGTGGCAACATAACTCCCGGGCCGTTTCTTGCGGCACCGGCTTGTTGCGCAGGGGTATAAAGCCGTGAAGAAGATCGAAGCGATCATCAAACCGTTCAAGCTGGACGAGGTCAAGGAAGCGCTCCACGAAGTGGGCGTTTCGGGCATCACCGTGACCGAAGCCAAGGGCTTTGGCCGTCAGAAGGGCCACACCGAATTGTACCGCGGAGCTGAATACGTCGTCGACTTTCTGCCCAAGGTGAAGCTTGAAGTCGTGGTGCCAGATAGCTTGGCCGAACGCGTGGTGGAGGCCATCGCGGCCGCCGCGCAGACCGGCCGGATCGGCGACGGCAAGATTTTCGTCATGAACGTGGAAAGCGCACTGCGGATCCGCACTGGCGAGCGTGACAACGACGCAATCTAGTTTCCAATTTCAGACCAATCCCTGGCCCGGGCGGGCGGGACCAAACGAAGGATAAACAATGGCCAAGGCAAAAGACGTAATCAAGCGCATCAAGGAAGAAGAGATCGAGTGGGTCGATTTGCGTTTCACCGATCCCAAGGGCAAGTGGCAGCACCTGACCATGGTCGCTAGCATTCTGGGCGAAGATGAGCTGGAAGACGGCCTGATGTTCGACGGTTCGTCAATCGAAGGCTGGAAGGCGATCAACGAGAGCGACATGATCCTCAAGCCGGATCTGGATGCGGTTTATATCGATCCGTTCAGCGCCACTCCGATGCTGATTATCTGCTGCGACATTGTCGAGCCTTCGACCGGTGACCTGTATGCCCGCGATCCACGCTCTACTGCCAAGCGCGCCGAAGCGTTCGTGAAGTCGAGCGGCGTGGGCGATACCGTCTACGTTGGCCCGGAAGCCGAATTCTTCCTGTTTGATGACGTGAAGTATTATGACGGTTATGACGGTTCGGGCTTCCGGATCGACGATATCGAACTGCCGACCAACACCAACAAGGACTATGAAGGCGGCAACCTGGGCCATCGTCCCGGCGTCAAGGGCGGCTACTTCCCGGTCGCGCCGATCGACAGCTGCGTCGACATTCGCGGCGAGATGGTTGCGACCATGATCGAAATGGGCCTGCCCTGTGACAAGCATCACCACGAAGTTGCCGCCGCGCAGCACGAGCTGGGGCTGACCTTCGGTACCCTGGTGCAAACCGCTGACCGGATGCAGGTCTACAAGTATGTGGTGCAGCAGGTCGCGCATGCTTACGGCAAGACTGCCACCTTCATGCCCAAGCCGATCAAGGGCGATAACGGCAGCGGCATGCACACCCACATCTCGATCTGGGACGGCGGCAAGCCGCTGTTCGCAGGCAATGGCTATGCCGGGCTCAGCGACATGTGCCTTTACTTCATCGGCGGCGTAATCAAGCACGCCAAGGCGCTCAACGCCTTCACCAACCCCACCACGAACAGCTACAAGCGGCTGGTGCCGGGTTACGAAGCCCCGGTGCTGCTGGCCTATTCGGCCCGCAACCGCTCTGCGTCATGCCGCATTCCTTACGGCACCGGTGACAAGGCCAAGCGCGTCGAATTCCGCTTCCCCGACGCGATGGCCAACCCCTACCTGTGCTATTCGGCGCTGCTGATGGCCGGGCTCGACGGGATTAAGAACAAGATCCATCCGGGCGAGGCGATGGACAAGAACCTGTATGATCTGCCGCCGGCTGAACTCGCCGAAGTGCCGACCGTCTGCGGCAGCTTGCGCGAAGCGCTCGATTGCCTCGAAGCCGATCACGACTTCCTGATCCAGGGCGGCGTGTTCACCAAGGATCAGATCGAAGCTTACATCGAGCTGAAATGGCCCGAAGTGCTGCGCTGGGAAACCACCCCGTCGGCGGTCGAATTCGATATGTATTACAGCGCCTAAGCCACCCGAAGCGCTGACAATGAGGGGCGTCCCGGGAAACCGGGGCGCCCCTTTTTTGTGGGTAATGCACTGGCCAAGCGGAACCTCAGCGCGACCGGCGGGTTTTACTCGCGCAGCCGCAGCTGGTTGCGGTTAGTGGAGTTAAACCAATGCTCGCCATGATTGCCCTCATCCTGATCGTCCTGTGGGCGCTCGGCTTCTTTGCCTTCCACGTTGCCGGCGGCCTGATCCATATTGTGCTGATTATAGCGCTGATCATTGGCGTGGTGCACCTGGTGCGCGGCCGCGGGGTCTAGCAGAAACGATTTTCCTACAGGCGGAATTCCTGCCTAGTGCTGCGGCCTCCCCGAATCGTGAGGCCGCCCATGGAATTCAGTCTGGACTTTTTCGATGCCCTGCGCCGGATGAAGACGCAGGAGCACACCCCGCAACTCACACCGCAGCTAGCGACCAGTGCACCGGCACCCCCGGCTGGCGCATGCCCAAAATCAATCGGCCCCCAAGGCCTCGCGCTGATCAAGCAGTTCGAAGGCTGCGCCCGCCAGCGCCGCGACGGCGCGTTTGAGGCTTACCCTGATCCCGGGACCGGGGGCGATCCGTGGACGATTGGCTGGGGCGCGACTGGCAAGGGGATCGCGCGCGGGACAATCTGGACCCAAGCCGAATGCGACGCGCGGCTGGCCCGCGATCTTACCCGCTTTGCCCAGGGTGTCGTGCGCGCGCTGGGCGATTGCCCGGCCACCCCGGCCCAGTTCGATGCGCTGGTCAGCTTTCACTACAACACCGGCGCGATTGGCAAGGCCACACTGACCCGGCTGCACCGCGCTGGCCACTACGCCCAAGCAGCAGATGAATTCGGTAAATGGGTCAACGCTGGGGGCATGCGCCTGCCCGGATTGGTCCGCCGCCGCGCCGCCGAAGCCGCGCTGTACCGCAGCGCTGAGGCGGGAACGTAACAAGGCGCTGGCGCGTTGGG
>JANNYT010000134.1:0-13249 GCA_031410255.1 Novosphingobium sp.
ATCGCGCCACAGTGACATTGACCGGTAACATTCATCGCGTGCCCCTTGCAGCGTGAGCTAACCCTGCCCCTTGAAACCCTGCGCGATCACGTACCATTCGGACGAATCCTTGCGGCTCGATGGCGGCTTGGCGTGCTTGACCTGGCTGAAGTGCTTCTTGAGCAGCGTCAGCAGCGCGGCATCGGTGCCCCCGGCCAGCACTTTGGCGACAAACGCCCCGCCCACCGCCAGGTGCTCGATCGCGAAATCGGCGGCGGTCTCGACCAGCCCCATCGTCCGCAAATGATCGGTCTGTTTGTGGCCGACCGTGTTGGCCGCCATGTCGGAGACCACCAGATCGGGCTGGCCGCCCAATGCCTCGAGCAGCGCGGCGGGGGCCTGGTCGGCCATGAAGTCCATCTCGAAGATGATCACGCCTTCGATCTGCTCGGTCGGCAGCAAGTCAATGCCCACGACCACCGCGCCCGGCGCGCGTTTGCGCACTACCTGGCTCCACCCGCCCGGCGCGATGCCCAGATCGACCACGCGTTCGGCGCGCTTGAGCAAGCCGAATTTCTCATCGAGTTCGAGCAGCTTGAACGCCGCGCGGCTGCGCCAGCCATCGGCCTTGGCCTGCCGGACATAGGGATCGGCGAGCTGCCGGGTCAGCCAACGCGTGCTGCTGGCCTTGCGGTTGCGCGCGGTCTTGAGCCGCTCAGGCAAGTTGCCGGCGCCCCTCACAGCTGCCCGGCCTGACGCGCCTTGCGCAATTCGGAACGGCTGATTTCGCCCGCGCCGCCCGCCGCGATCAAGCTGCGCAAGATCCCCTCGCGGATACCGCGATCGGCGATGCCGATCCGCTGCGCGGGCCACAGTTCAAAGATCGTCTGCAGGATCGCGCAGCCCGCCACCACCAGCTCGGCCCGCTCGCGCCCGATGCAAGGCTGCGCCTGGCGCTGCTGCGGGCTCATCAATGCCAGCCGTTCGCACAGCTGCGCCATATCCAGCGAGGGCACAATCAGGCCGTCGACCGCGCGCCGGTCATACTGCGGCAGTTCCAGATGCAGGCTGGCGAGCGTGGTGACCGTGCCGCTGGTGCCGAGCAGCCGCAGTGGCCGCCCGGCTTGCACCGCTTTCACAGTGCCCGCGATCCGGTCAATAAACGGCGCGAGGCTGCCGCGCACGATGGCGCGCATTTCGTCATAGCGCTGGGCCCGGCCGACGGCGTCATCGGGTTCGGCGCGGCAGCTTTCAGTCAGCGAGACCACGCCCCATGGGACGCTTTGCCATTCATGGATGCGCGGGACCTGGCCGTCGCGGCTTTGCACCAAGACCAGTTCGGTTGAGCCGCCGCCGATGTCGAAGATCACCGCCGGGCCATCGCCGGCCTCCAGCAGCAAGTGACAACCGATCACCGCCAGCCGGGCTTCTTCCTCGGCACTGATAATATCGAGCAGAATCCCGGTTTCGCTAGAGACGCGGGCGATGAATTCAGCGCCGTTGACCGCCCGGCGGCAAGCTTCGGTCGCGACCGAACGCGCGAGGTGGACATTGCGGCGCTTGAGTTTTTCCGAGCAGACATGCAGCGCGGCCAGCGCGCGGTCCATCGCTTCGTCGCTTAGCCGCCCTGACTGCGCGAGGCCCTCGCCCAGCCGAACCACCCGGCTGAATGCGTCGATTACGGTGAAATGATCGCCGGTCGGACGCGCAATCAGCAGCCGGCAGTTATTGGTGCCAAGGTCGATTGCGGCGAAGGCCTGGCGGTGGAACGGCGCCGTGCGGTTTAACGCCGGGGCTTTCCAGCCAGACTCGTCCGCGCCCGCAGGCGACGCTTTTTCGAAGTTACGGCCACCGGGCCGGCGCTCAGGATCAAATGGAAGCATCGCTGCTGCAGCCGGGGGATATTGCCCCTCTTGCTGCTCGCTTCCAGATATGTCCTGCTCGCGCATTGCCGGCGGGGAAAGTTCCGCCATTACATTTGCACTCTTATTGTTTTTTCACGCCCCACACGGCGAGTACCTGTTTCTTATAATAGTGATGCTGCTGCCTAAGGGCAAGCTCTATGCGGCGGCCCGCTTGACGCGGGGGCAGCGCCGTCTTAGAGGCACCGGCCTGATTGCCCGATCGTCTAAAGGTAAGACAACGGTCTCTGACACCGTTAATCGAGGTTCGAATCCTCGTCGGGCATCCAATCTACTCCTCCAAATTCATGCTTGGGCTTTGACAGCCAGTGCGGTTGGGCCGAAAAGGCTGGGATGACTGAACCAACTGAAGACGATGGCAAGCGGCTCCAACGCCCCCGGTTTTACAAGGCCGAGCAGGAAGCCAGCTTTGTCGAAGCGCACAGCAACTCTACCCCGCAGACCCGCGATCCGGCGTACAAGCTGGCCTTCCGCGACACCGAATTCCTGCTCCGCGAAGAACTACGCCCGGTGCGCTTCCAGCTCGAGCTGCTGAAATGCGAAATGCTGCTGGAAGAGGCCGGGATCGGCTCGACGCTGGTTTGCTATGGTTCGGCCCGGATCCCCGCGCCCGAGGCGGCGGAGGCGGCCTTGGCCACGGCCACCACGCCCGAACGCAAGGCGGTGGTCGAGCGGCTGGTCGCCAATTCCAAGTATTATGATCAGGCGCGCGAGCTGGGCCGGATCGCGTCGAGTTGCGGGATTGTCGAGCAGGGCATGCGGCAATTCGTGGTCTGCTCGGGCGGCGGTCCGTCGATCATGGAAGCCGCCAACCGCGGCGCAGCCGATGCCGGGGCCGAGACGATCGGGCTGAACATCGTGTTGCCGCACGAGCAGGCGCCCAACCGCTATGTCACCCCGCATCTGGCGTTCCAGTTCCACTACTTCGCGCTGCGCAAGATGCACTTCCTGCTGCGCGCCAAAGCGGTCGCGGTGTTCCCCGGCGGGTTCGGCACGCTCGATGAATTCATGGAGTTGCTGACCCTGATCCAGACCGGCAAGATGAAGCCGATCCCGATCCTGCTGTTCGGCAAGGAATTCTGGAACCGGGTTCTTAATTTCGAAGCTATGGCCGAGGAAGGCGTGATCAATCATGCTGATCTGGCGCTGTTTCACTGGGTCGAAACCGCCGAGGAAGCCTGGGCCAAAGTCGTGGAATTTTACGACCTAGCTTAACCGCGCGCTTCTGCGTGGCCTAGAGGTCCGTTGCCAGCGCCGAACCCCGGTGCGGCGCGCAGGGCGGAGCGGACGAACAGCCGGGCACGGTCGGTGGCTTCGGGCAGCGGCAGGCCTTTGGCTAGGTAGTTCGCGATCGCGCTTGAGAGCGTGCAGCCGGTGCCGTGCGTGTGGCGGGTGTGGATCCGCGTTCCGGCCATCACGAGCGGCTCCTCACCGGGGATCACCAGCACGTCCTCGATCCGCTCACCTTCCGCGTCGCCGCCCTTCGCAAGGTAGGCCGCGCCGCGCGCCGTCATCCCCGCATGCCCGCCCAGCGCAGTCAGTTCGGCGACGTTGGGCGTGGTCAGCGTGGCCAGCTGCATCAATCGTTCGAACGCCGCGATGGTGGCCGCATCGGCGAGCGCTGCGCCGCTGGTGGCGATCATCACTGGATCGAAGACGATGGGCACGGCCAGTGCGGCAATCCGGTCGGCGACCATCTCCGCGATAGCTGGTGAGCCCAGCATGCCAATCTTGATCGCATCGACGCCTATATCGGACAGGCAGGCGTCGATCTGCGCCGCGACCAGTTCGGTCGCAAGCACCTCCACCGCGCTGACCCCCAGCGTGTTCTGCGCGGTGATCGCGGTAATCGCGCTCATCGCATAGCCGCCCAGCACGGTGATGGTCTTGATGTCGGCCTGAATCCCCGCGCCGCCTGAGCTGTCAGACCCGGCAATGGTCAGGATGCGGGGCGGGGGCATCAGCCCCCCGAAACTGCGCGATATTTCCGCATCGTCGAAGGCGGATGTTTGGCAAAATGCCGTTCAGCCCGGGCCGGCCGGTCCATCAGTTCACCGCCGCAATTGGGGCAGCGTTCATCCAGCGCATCGGCGCAGGCCGCGCAGAAGGTGCATTCAAAGCTGCAAATGAACGCGCCGGGATCCTGCGCGGGCAAGTCCGCGCCGCAGCGTTCGCAATCGGGGCGCATTTCAAGCATCGGCAGCCTCCTGCACCGCGGCGCAGATCGCATCGACCACAGCTGTGACCTCGGCGGCATCATCGCCTTCGGCCATCACCCGGATCACCGGTTCGGTGCCCGATGGGCGGATCACCAACCGGCCATTGCCCGCCAGTTGGGCTTCGGCAGCAGCAATCACCGCCTGCACTCGCGCATCATCCAGCGGCCCTTTTGCATTTGAAGATTGGCCGCCGCCAAAGCGCACGTTCTTGAGCAATTGCGGAACCGGATCGAACAAGTGCAGCAGCTCGCTGGCGCGCTTGCCCGATTTGACTAGCGCTGCCAGCACCTGCAGCGCGGCAATCGTGCCGTCACCGGTGGTGGCATGATCGAGCAGGATCATGTGCCCCGATTGCTCGCCGCCCAGATTGAACCCGCCAGCCTTCATCCGCTCAAGCACGTAACGGTCGCCCACTTGGGTGCGCTCAAGCGTCAGGCCTTGGCCGTGCAGGTAGCGCTCGAGCCCGAGGTTCGACATCACCGTCGCCACCACCCCACCACCGCGCAGCTGGCCTTGGTTGGCCAGTTGCGTGCCGATCAGGGCCATGATCTGGTCGCCATCCACGGTCTTGCCGTGCTCATCGACCACGATCAGCCGGTCAGCATCGCCATCGAGCGCGATCCCGATGTCGGCGCCGCTGGCAACCACGCTTTCCTTGACCAGATCAAGGTGGGTCGAGCCGCATTTGTCGTTGATGTTGGTGCCGTTGGGCTGAACCCCGATCGCGATTACTTCGGCCCCCAGTTCCCACATCGCCGAAGGGGCGACTTGATAGGCCGCGCCATTGGCGCAATCGACCACGATCTTGAGCCCATCAAGCCGGACATCATCGGGCAGCGCGCTTTTGACCGCGTGGATATAGCGCCCGCGCGCGTCCTCAATCCGGCGGGCGCGGCCGATCAGGTTGGACGGGGCCAGCTCCTGTTCCTCACCCAGCATCGCCTCGATCGCCAATTCATCGGCATCGGATAGCTTGAAGCCGTCGGGGCCGAACAGCTTGATCCCGTTGTCTTCATAAGGGTTGTGGCTGGCCGAGATCATCACGCCCACGTCTGCGCGCAGCTCGCGCGTCAGCATCGCGACCCCGGGGGTGGGCATCGGACCGAGCAGCACCACGTCCATCCCGACGCTGGTAAAGCCCGCTACAAGCGCGTTTTCGATCATGTAGCCCGACAGGCGGGTATCCTTGCCGATCACCACCCGGTGGCGGTGCGCACCGCGCAAGAACCGTATGCCCGCGGCCTGGCCCACTTTCATGGCGATCGCCGCGGTCATGACCCCGGCATTGGTCTTGCCACGGATCCCGTCGGTGCCGAAATATTGCCGTCCCATGGGTCCCCGATCCCTGCCTAGTGCGCTTTGATGATTAGCAAATTGCCATGCCGCAAGCGGGCGTTATTGTCACCCCGGCAATCAGTGAAGGAACTGGAATGGACGCGGCCCAATCAGCAACAGGTTTCCCCGAGATCCGGGTGCCCGCTGCGCTGACCTTCGCCGCGCTGGTGCTGGGATTTCTGGCGGGCACGCTGCTGCGCGGCAGCGCGGCGCTGGATCCGGTGCTGGCGGTGGCCGAACCGGCCGGCACCTTGTGGCTGCGCGGCCTGCAGCTGACGATCCTGCCGCTGGTGATCGGCCTGGTCTACACCGGCATTTCGCAGACGCTGGCGGCGGCAGGTGGCGGCTTGCTGGCGCGGCGCGCGGTCGGGCTGTTTTGCATCATCCTGCTGGCCAGTGGGACCATGTCAGCGCTGCTCAGCACGGCGTTGCTGGATCTGGCGCCGATCCCGGCGAGCGCGGCGGCGGCCTTGAGCGGCGGCGCGGGTGATGCGGGCACAGTCCCCGGGGTGGCCGAAATCCTCTCGGCGATGATGCCCGACAACATCTTTGCAGCGGCGGCGGCGGGGGCGATGCTGCCGATGGTGCTATTCGTTGCGCTGTTCGCGCTGGCCGCGACACGGCTGGGCGCAGCACCGCGTCAGGCCTTGGCGACGCTGTTTGAAGGGCTGGCCGGGGCGATGATGGTGATCGTCGGCTGGGTCTTGATGCTCGCGCCGATCGGGGTGTTCGGGCTGGCACTGACGCTGGGATCGAAGATGGGCGGCAATGCGGTCGGGGCCCTGGCGCACTACATTCTGGTCGTCAGCGCGGCCGGACTGGTCGTGGTGATCGCGGGCTTTGCCTTGGCGCTGACCCAGGGCGGGCAGACCTTGCGCGGCTTTGTGCGCGCCATGCTGCCGGTCCACGCGGTCGCGATCTCGACGCAGTCATCGCTGGCCTGCCTGCCGGCGATGCTGGCTGCCTCGCGCAAGCTGGGCGTGCGCGAGGCGACTGCCGATTTCGTGCTGCCCTTGGCCGTGGCGATCTTCCGCGCAACCAGCCCGGCGATGAACCTGGCGGTGGCGATCTACGCCGCCAAATTGACTGGCACACCGCTTACCATGGTAGCGCTGATTGCCGGGGTTCTGGTCGCGTTTCTGGTGTCCTTGAGCTCGGTCTCATTGCCCGGCACGATCAGCTTCGTGGTCTCGGTCGGGCCGATCGCGATGGCGATGGGCGTGCCGGTCGCGCCGCTGGGGCTGCTGGTCGCGGTCGAGATGCTGCCCGATCTGATGCGGACCCTGGGCAATGTCACAATGGACGTGGCGGTGACCGCGACGGTGGACCGTCGCAGCGCTTAGAGCGGTGACGCAAAATACTAATGTCATTGCGAGCGTAGCGAAGCAATCTAGAGCGGTTTACGCGAATCTGGATTGCTTCGCTACGCTCGCAATGACGGTGCTATCCCGATACTAAAGCGCCTTTTCGTAGATCGTGTATTCCTTGTTGATCTTGGCGCCGATGTTGTCGGCGATCGCGACCATTCCCTGATTGTCTTCCAGGATCCAACCGATTTCACCGCGGATGAAGCCGTAATTGTCGGCGGCATTGCGGCGGATCATTTCGATCATCATGAAAGCCAGCTGGCTGGCGAGCCGTGAATTCTGGTGTTCCTTCAGTACGCCCATCAGCGGCACCCGGATGGTCTTGCCTTTGGGTTTGCGCAGCCACCACAGCACTTTGGCCCAGCCGAAGGGCAGCAGCTTGCCTTTGATCGCGGCAACCACTTCGTTGAAGTCTGGCAGGGTCATCATGAAAGCGACGGGCCTTCCATCGTATTCGGCGATCATGATCAGGTCTTCGCGGACCAGCGGCTTCATCTTTTTGCCGGCATAGGCAATTTCGCTCTCGGTAAACGGAATGAAGCCCCAGTTGCTTGACCAGGCATCGTTGAGGATGCTGATGATGGTCCGGGCCTCACGGTCAAAATGCCGGGTGTCGACATTGCGGACCTTGATCCGATCATTGCGCATGCCCGAAGCGATGATCCGCTCGATCAACGGGGGGAACGGAATCCGGATATCGAGATCGTAAGTGGCGAGCTTCTTGGCCTCCACATAACCATCGCCTTCGATCCACGCTTGATAGGCCGGATTGTCGTGGCCCATCATCACCGTGGCGGGGTGATCGTGGCCCATGGTCAGCAGCCCCGGCTCTTCCCAGATCGACAAGCTGATCGGGGCGAGCGCGCGGGTCATGCCCTGGTTGCGCAGCCAGTCTTCCGCAGCGGCGATCAGCGCCTGGCCGACTGCCTCGTCCTCGGCTTCAAACAGCCCCCAGTTGCCGGTGCCCGGGCCCATCCCCTGGTCAGCCGGCATGGTCAGCGCCAGATGATCGATATGCGCCGAAATGCGCCCAACCACCGCGCCGCCGCGCCGCGCGAGGAACAGCTGCATCGTGGCGTGTTCGTGAAACGGGTTCTTGCCGGGGGTCAGTAGTTCCACCGCTTCGCTGCGCAGTGGCGGGACCCAGTTGGGGTCATCGCGGTTGAGCCGGTAAGCGAGATCGATGAAGGCCTTGAAGTCAGCCTTGCCGCCGACAGGTGCAATACTTATTTCTGCTTGTGCCACGATAATGCCTTTGTTCGACGCCATGGGGACCTGCGATTGGTCATGGTAAATTGTCAAGCCGGACTGAATGCACAAAACCTGTTGGAACTCGATTGATGACCGTTCAGCAAAAGATTGAAACCCCCGCCAGCAGCGCCGCCGTGCCCGACGATATGGCAATGTTGCGCGCCGCGGTCGAGCTGACCCGCGATATTTCCACCGCGCGAGCGGACATCTATTGGCCCGATATGCTGGGTTCGGCGGTCGTCGGCTATGCCGGACTGGCGGGCGCGATCCTGCTGCAGAGCCCGCTGCTCGCGGTGGCTTGCGGGCTGGTGGCGGCGCTGGCGATGTACCGCGCGCTGCTGTTCATTCACGAATTGACCCACATCCACCGCACCGCGCTGCCGGGCTTCCGGCTGGTCTGGAATGCGCTGGTCGGGGTGCCGATGATGACCCCCAGCTTCATGTACGAAGGGGTCCACACGCTGCACCACGCCCGGACCCGCTATGGCACCGCCGAAGATCCCGAATATCTGCCGCTGGCCTTGATGAAGCCGTGGTCGCTGCCGGTGTTCATTCTGGTCGCGACCTTGCTGCCGGTCGGGCTGCTGATCCGCTCGGCCATTCTGGTGCCGCTCGGCGCCTTGATCCCGCCGCTGCGGCGCTTGGTGTGGGAACGCGCCTCGGCCTTGTCGATCAATCCCGATTTCCGCCGCCGCCGGCCCGAGGGTGATTTTGCCGCGATGGTGTTCTGGCAGGAGCTGGGCGCGTCGACTTGGGCAATCACGCTGCTCGTCTCGACTCGCTGGCTCGGCTGGCGTCCACTGCTGATCGCGCTGGCAGTGATATCGGCTACCGCCGTGCTTAACCAGCTGCGCACACTGGTGGCGCATCTGTGGCAGAATGACGGCGAGGCGATGACGGTGACCGCGCAATACCTCGATTCGGTCAACGTCCCGCCGCCGGGCTTGCTGCCCGAGCTGTGGGCGCCGGTGGGGCTGCGTTACCACGCGTTGCACCATTTACTCCCTTCGGTGCCGTACCACTCGCTGAGCGAAGCGCATCGGCGGCTGTCGGCCAAGCTGGGAACGGCCTCCACCTATCCCAAGGCCAGCTATTCTGGGCTGTTTCCGCTGGTAGCTAGGATTGCGCGGAGCACGATGGTGCGCGGGAAATAATCGCCTACTCCTCGGTCCGCACCAGCACCGTCTCGCCCAGCAGCAGGAACAGCATGAACGGGGCCCAGGCGGCGATCAGCGGGGGGTAGCCGCCGAAGTTGCCCATCGCCAGCGCGGCATTGTCGACCACGAAATAGGCGAAGCCCATTGCCATGCCCAGCGCGGTGCGGATCAGCAGGTTGCCTGACCGGGCGAGGCCAAACGCGGCAACCGAGCCAAGCAGCGGCATCAACAGCGCGGATAAAGGCCCGGACAGCTTGTGCCACCACTTGGCATCAAGCGCGGTCACGCGCCGGCCCGAGGCTTTTAGCGCGGCAATGGTATGGCTCAGCGCGAACAGGTTCTGGCCATCGGGATCGATTTTGCCGATTGCCAGCTGCGCCGGGGTGACGCCGGGCGCGACCACTTGCGGGGGCAGCGGGGTCAGTACCGTGGTGGCGACATCGAACCGCGCCGTCGCGGCCATCCGCCAGCCCGGACCCGCATAGACCGCCAGTGGGCTGCGCAGCTGCTCGGTCACCATCCCGGCCCCATCACGGCGGTACCAGGTCACGCCCTCCAACCGGGTTTGCGGCCCGGTGCCCGAAACGCTCTGCGCAGTCAGGATGTTGTTGCCGTCGGGAACATATACATTGAGGCGCACCCCGGTGTCCTTGGGCTCGGTTTGTAATGCTGCCCAGCCCATTGCTTCAGCGTGCCGGTCGCCGGGGCCACTACCGTTTCGTTGAACACGAAACTGCCCAGCGAGACGACGGCGGCGGTCAGCAACATCGGCGCGAGGATCTGGTGCGCCGACAGGCCGCTGGCGCGCATCGCGATGACTTCACTGTTCTGGTTGAGCGGGGCAAAGGTCAGTAGCGTGGCGAGCAGCACCGAGTAGGGCAGAAAGCGCGAGACCAGCTGCGGCACGTTGAGCGAAATGTAATACCACAGCTGGGCGTTACCATTGCCCGGAACGCCGAGAATTTCACCGCTTTCGGAGAGCAGCTGGAGCATCTGCAGGATCAGCACCAACATCAGCAGGATGCCGATGATCCGCACCGAAAACAGTCGCACCAGATACAGCGTCAAGGTGCGCGAGGGGAACAGGTTGTTCAGCATCAGGCCGCTTCAACCGCTTCAACCGCTTCAACCGCTTTGCTGCGCCGATTGGCGAGCTGGCGCAGGCGCTTGGCCAGATTGGCCGAGACGCGTTCAAGTGCGCCAATCGCTTGCCCGCCGGGCACATAGGCGACGCGCCAATACATCCACAGGATCAGGGCCGAAAATGCCGCGAACGGCACCCACAATACCAGCTCGGGTGAGAATCGCCCCTGCGCGGCGGCGGCTTGGCCGTATTCGTTGATCTTGTGATAGGCGACCACCATCAGAATCGACAGAAACACCCCGAGCGAGGAGGTCGAGCGTTTGGGCGGCACCGCCAGCGCCACCGCCAGCAGCGGCAGCAGGAACATCATCACCACTTCGACCATCCGGAAGCTCAGGCTGGCGCGGGTTTCGTTGCGCATCTTCTGCGTCGCCTGATCGCTCCAGCCGATCCGCAGCAGCTCGGGCAGGATATATTCACGCTCCTTGCCGCCGCGATTGCGGAATTTTTCGATTGCCGGAAGATCAATCGGCAGATCGTGGCGGGAGAAGCTGAGCACACGCGGCGGCATGCCGGGTTCGTCCTGCACGATCTGGCCTTGCGTCAACCGCAGGATGATTGTGTCGGGACTGTCTTTCAGCGCGAGAAAGGTCCCCTCGCGCGCCGAAATTGTCGCGACCTGGCCTTTGGGCGATGAAAACCGGGCGAAGATTCCGATCAGCTGGCGCCCGTTGTTGCGGCTCTGGTCGATCCGCAGCGCCACCTTGTCTTGCAGCGTGGTAAATTCACCGACCTTGATCGAGGCACCCAGCGCGCCCGACCGCAGTTCGAAGTCGAGCTGCTCGTACCAATAGCGCGCCAGCGGCTGGACATAGCCGACAATCGCAAAGTTGCAGGCCGCCAGCACCAAGGTGAACGCAAATGGCACGCGCAGCAGCCGGGTGTAACTGAGGCCGACCCCGCGCATCACATCCAGCTCGCTGCTGGTCGCCAGTTTGCGGAAGGCGAACAGGATCCCCAGCATCAGTCCCAGCGGGATCGCCAGGCTGGCATATTCGGGGATCAGGTTGGCCAGCATCCGGAACACGACCGAGATCGGGCCGCCTTCGGTGCCAACGAATTCGAACAGCTTGAGCATCTTGTCGAGCATCAGCAGCGACGCCGCGATCAGGAACACCCCCAGCATGGGCATCAGCACCAGCCGGAAAATATAACGGTCGAGGGCGGGAATGGCTTTCACACAGGCCTTGTGATCGGGGGAAGCAGACGAGGGGCTGGCCTGTCCCTTAACCGCCCCGGCGGCGCGGCGAAAGCGCAAACGGTTCAAACCTTTCGGGCTGGTCCCTCGGGCAGTGTCCAGCTAGCCATGGTAGTGTTCTGCACCAAAGGAATCAGCCATGCCAACAATCCCCGGAAAGCCCGCCGAAAACCACGCCGTTGGCCGGATCGGCTGGCTGCGCGCGGCAGTGCTGGGGGCCAATGACGGGATCGTCTCAACCGCCAGCCTGATCGTGGGGGTCGCTGCCGCTGCCGGCCACAAGCAGGAAGTGCTGGTGGCCGGGGTAGCTGGGCTGGTCGCGGGCGCGCTGTCGATGGCGGCGGGCGAATTCGTCTCGGTCTCCAGCCAGGCCGATACCGAGGCGGCGGATCTGGCCAAAGAGCGGGGCGAACTGGCGCAGCTGCCCGAGCTGGAATTGCAGGAACTGACGCAGATCTACCGCGACCGGGGGCTTTCGGACGATCTGGCGGCGCAAGTGGCGGCGGCCTTGACTGCGCACGATCCGCTGGCCGCGCATGCCCGCGACGAACTGGGGCTGGCCGAGCTGCACCGCGCCCGCCCGCTGCAAGCCGCGATTGCCTCAGCCGCAACTTTTGCGGTTGGTGCCGCACTGCCGCTGGCCGCCGCCATGCTGCTGTCGCTCGGCAGCATTCCAATTGGCGTTTCGATTGCTGCGTTGATTTTTCTGATGCTGCTTGGCGGGGTCGGGGCTGCGGCCGGCGGCGCGCCGATCGGCAAAGGCGTGCTGCGCGTCACGTTCTGGGGCGTGATCGCGATGGCCGTGACTTATGGCATCGGCACCTTGCTGGGAACCAGCGTGGGCTAGCGCCTTACGCTTTTTCCAGCGTGCATTGCAGCGGGTGCTGGTTCTGCAGGGCGAAGTCCATCACCTGATTGACCTTGGTTTCGGCCACTTCGTAAGTGAACACGCCGCAAATGCCGACGCCCTTCTGGTGGACATGCAGCATCACCCGGGTCGCCGCTTCCATGTCCATCTGGAAAAACCGCTTGAGCACGATCACCACGAATTCCATCGGAGTGTAATCGTCATTCAGCAACAAAACTTTGAACTGGCTAGGTTTCTTAGGCTTGGTGCGGGTCTTGGTGGCGACCCCGATCTGGTTCTGACCGTCCGAGTTGCCACGGTCATCGCCTTCATCGGCGGCATTTATCGCGGTCAGGCTCAAGGCGTGTGTGTCCAGCATCGGTGCAAAATATCGTATCGCAGGGGTAAAGGACAAGTCCTGTCGGTTAAATCAGTCAACAAAATGCGAACAGGGCCGGACAGCATGGTTGCTGTCCGGCCCTGTTGTGGCCCGTGCCCGGCGGGGAGAGGGGGATGCCGGGGCGCGGGAAGCAGTCGCCTTAGGCGGCCTGCTTGACCTTTTCGACAGCCAGGCTGACGCGGGTCGAGATCGGCGCGAACGCGTCGCCGGCCAGCTTGACCATGGCTTCCGAGTTCTTCGAAGTCGCGGCAACGGCAGCGTCAAAGTTGCGGCGCAGCAGTTCACCCTGCAGCTTGAAGAAGTCGGTCGGCGACTTGACGGCGGCCAGTTCCTTGACGTCGGCGGTCATGGTTTCAACAGCGGTCTTGCCTTCGGCAACGTAGCTCTTGCCCATGTCCTGCAGGCCAGCGGCCAGGATCTTGCCCGATTC
>JANNYT010000135.1:0-6972 GCA_031410255.1 Novosphingobium sp.
GATATCGACCGGGTTCTGGCCGTAATTGGTCAGCAGTCCCTTGAAGACCTTGTTGAACACCTGGTCGAACCGGTCGAGCAGGCCTTCGTCCTTCACGAAAGTCGCGCGCGAAAGATAATAGAACGCCTCGGGCGTCTGCTCGATCACGTCCTTGTCGAGCGCTTCGAGCAGCACCAGATGCTCCTTGAAGCTGGCCCCGATCCCGGCGCTGCGCAATTCGTCGACGAAGTTGAAAAACATGGCTCAGGCCTCGTTTGCAAAGGCGGAAGATAACGCATCAAGCGGTTCGATTAAATCAAGCTTTCGCGCGTTAGTATTTCCATCAATTGGATTAATCTGCTTTTTGCAGGCAGATTGTGTGAAGTTCCACGCGCTCGCGTTCGGGGCCGCCAAATTGCTCGTGGCGCGACCATAGCTCAGCAAGCGCTTGTAGGAAATCGTCGGCGTCAGGTCGGCGAAGTTGAACAGCATGGCTCAGCCTTTCACGGCGGATTGCGGGCTTGCCCGGCTGGATCGCGCGATTTGACCAAGGTGGCGGGCGCTCGGTTTTGACGTCCGCGCAAAGCTGGTGCGATCCACTTCGATCAACCCAAATCGCATCCCGTAGCCCAGCACCCATTCAAAATTATCGAGCAGCGACCAGTGGACATAGCCGCGCAAGTCGATCCCGTCGTCGAGGCAGCGCTGCAACCCTTCCAGCGCGGTATCGATCAGCGCCACCCGGCGCGAATCGTCGTTGGTCGCAATTCCGTGTTCGGTTACGATGATCGGCCGGCCAATGCGCCGCGCGGCAAATCGCACCGTGGCTTCCAGCGCTTCGGGGCGATATTCATAGCCCATGTCGGTGCGCGCGGCGTCGGCCGGCAGCCGCAAGCGGCCGTCGGGCCCGATCCGGTAGCGCGTGTAAGTCTGCACGCCGACGAAGTCGGCGGTCTTCGCGACATCCAGCCACGGCCCGTAGAGGTCGTTTTCGAATGCTTCCGCCTGGTTGCCTTCCCCCACACCTTCGACCTCGGCCATCGAGATTGTAACGCCAAGCTGGAACGTGCCGGGGCCGGCGCGCAGAGCCTGTGCGGCGCGGTGATGGGATTCAACCAGTTGCGCTTCGATTTCCTCCGCAGTCGCAAACAGGACCATCGAGAACTGGTCCGATCCGCAGGCCTTGGCGCAGGCCTGTTTCATCGCGGCAAGTCCGGGCGCGGCCTTGGGATTATGAAAGGTCGAGCCGATTACCCGCTGGATATTGGCCTCGTTGAAGGTCGTGACGAACGCCATCCCATCGCCCAGATGGCGGCTCACTTGCTCGGCAAAGCGCGCGAACAGATCGGGGCTGTCGGCCATTTCAAAGCCGCCGCGGGCAGCGAACCAGCGCGGCACTGTCCAGTGGTTGAGCGAAACCATCGGGGCCAGTCCGTGTGCGTGGCAGCACTCCAGCACCCGCAGATAATGATCCAGCGCGGCGCGCGAAAACACCCCCGGCTCAGGTTCGATCCGCGCCCACTCGATCCCGAAGCGGTGGGTGTTGAAGCCAAGCTCCGCCGCAAGCGCGATGTCTTCAGGGTAGCGGTGATAGCTGTCGCAGGCATCGCCGGATGGCTCGCGGAAGATCGTCTCGGCGACATTTTCCGCGAGCCAGAAATCCGAATTGACATTGCCGCCCTCGATCTGATGAGCAGCCGTGGCCGTGCCCCAGATGAAATCGTGCGGAAAGCGGGTCATGTCAGTCAGTCAGTCAGTCAAAGCCAGCAGAATCAGTTCTGCCGCCGCGCCATGAAGGCGAGCTTTTCGAACAGCATCACGTCCTGCTCGTTCTTGAGCAGCGCGCCGTGCAGCGGCGGGATCGCCTTGGTCGGATCCTTGGCCTGCAGCACATCCAATGGCATGTCTTCGTTGAGCAGCAGCTTGAGCCAGTCGAGCAGCTCGCTGGTGCTGGGCTTCTTCTTGAGGCCCGGCACGTCGCGCACTTCGTAGAAGATATCCATCGCCTTGGTCACCAACGTCTTCTGGATCCCGGGATAGTGAACGTCGATGATCGCCTGCATCGTCTGGCGGTCGGGGAATTTGATATAGTGGAAGAAGCAGCGGCGCAGGAAGGCGTCGGGCAGTTCCTTTTCGTTGTTCGAGGTGATGATCATGATCGGCCGCTCTTTGGCGGTGATCGTCTCGCGCGTTTCGTAAACGTCGAAGCTCATCCGGTCGAGTTCCTGCAGCAGGTCGTTCGGAAACTCGATGTCGGCCTTGTCGATTTCATCGATCAGCAGCACGGGCAACTGCGGCGCGGTGAAGGCTTCCCACAGCTTGCCCTTCTTGATGTAGTTCGAAATGTCGTGGACCCGCTCGTCACCTAGCTGGCCGTCGCGCAGCCGCGCAACTGCATCGTATTCGTACAAGCCCTGATGCGCCTTGGTGGTGCTTTTGACGTGCCATTCGATCAGCGGAGCGCCCATCGCCTTAGCCACTTCGTGCGCCAGCACAGTCTTGCCGGTGCCGGGCTCGCCCTTGACCAGCAAGGGCCGGCGCAGCAGCACCGCAGCGTTGACCGCGACCTTCAGGTCATCAGTGGCGACGTAGTCTTTAGTGCCTTCAAACCGGGCCATGCGAGCTCCCTCATGCGCTTTAATCGTTCGGTTAAGCGAATAGGTGCAGCAAGGCGCGGCTGTCCAGCAATTTTCGAAGGGGCCCCGCGCAAACGTCAGGCAAAAATAAGGGCGCTGGACGGTAACCGTCAACAGCACCCCTTAATCATCGGTCAGTCTGGCATTTGTGCCATGATTGTGGCCCGAAAGCCTAGCTGACCAGTGCGACCCGAACGACAGCGGCTTTTGCCATTATATGGATAATTTGCCGTTCAGAAAAATCGTTTGCTGCGACGAGGCACTAGGCAGGTTCAGTGAGCAAGACTATAAAGTACTTAAGAATTGGGATCTGGCTTATGACCGATTTTGGCGTGCCGTCGTTTCTTGACCTGATAGGACCAGCAGAGGTCAAGCAACTCCAAGCGCTTGGCCGTCGTTGCAGCTTTAGCGATGGCGAGACGATTCACGAGCGCGGTGACAAAAATCGAATTTTCCAGGTTGTTATCAGCGGCACCATCAAGGTGATGCGATTGGGTGTCGATGGTCAGGAAATGGTGGTTGGGGCGGTCAATGCGGGCCAGAATTTCGGCGATCCCATCGATGCCGCCGGCGAACCGCGGCTGCTGAAAGCCGTTGCGCGCGGCGAGACCGAAATCTATCAATTCTCGAACGAAGCTTACGAGCGGCTGCTGACCAATCTGGTGATTGTGCGGGCACTCTATCACATCGCAATGTTCCGGGTGAATCGCGCGATCGAGATAATCAGCGATGAGCGGACTTTGCCGGCCGAAGTGCGGGTGGCCAAAATGCTGCAATCGATGCGGATCGCACGCGGCGGATCTCAGCGGATCGAATGCGTTCAGGATGAGCTGGCCGGCTTGTCCGGTGTCTCACACGTGACAATCGCCAAATCGCTGGCCGTGCTGCGCGGTGAGGGACTGATCGAAACGGGTTACCGCCAGGTGACGATATGCGACATTGCGGCGCTGGAGCGCTGGATTGCAGCGCGCAGCGGCGATTGAGCCTATTGCGCCGCCGCACTGTAACGCAGCGTCACGCTGCCATTGGCGGGCACCGTGAAAACAAACAGCGGCCGGCCGTTTCGCTGCTCGAACGGATGATCGGCCTTAATCAGCCGCATCGCGCCCCATTGCGGCATTTCGAGTTCAAACAGGATCGCGCCCGCGCCGGCATTGCTGATCGTCACCTCGACTTCTTCAGTAGCCTTCTCGCGCGACAGGCTGCGGCGCTTGACTTGGATGTCAGACGCCTGGCCCAGCATCAGTTCGACCTTCTCGCCTTCAGCGGTATCGGCCAGCAGAGGCTCGCCGACCAGCATCGCGCGGCCATACTGGTCCTGCTCGATAAGGAAGGAACCGGCGGGCAGCGGCAGGCCGAGCTGATGCTCCTTGTCGTTGCGGGTGCGCAGGATGGCGACCGCTGGCGGGGTTTCAACCTCGCCGTAGGAATAAGTGCTGACCGACGCCCGGTAGAGCCGCTCGACCGGGACGCCCTTTTGCTCGATCAGCCGGGTCTGCTTCATCTGCTGCGCCGCCACCGTGGTGCGCTGCGGAACCCGGTAGAGCTTTAGGTCGCCGAGTTGTTCGGGCGGAGGCGGGGGAGCCGATGCCGCTTCCGCGCTCATCATCGAGACAGGCGACGGCATTGGTATGCCTTTGTCGCGTCTCGAGGTGACAATGATCCCGTCGGACTCATAGCCCTCATAGTTATCGGCCATGTACGGCGAGACCAAGGAGTATCCGCGTTCGGGCTTGCGTGGCACATCACTGGTCCGCTGCATCGGCCAGCACCGCGCAATCACCTGCGGCTGATTGTTGATGAAGCGCTGGACATATTCGCGGTTGAGTCCGCCCGCGACGATCTGGGTCTGCGCATTGTTCAGCGAGACCGAGTTACCGTTGGCCAGCGTGATCCACCCGCCCACGTCCATGGTCTTGCCATCGGGATTGAGGTGCGCGGTGTAGTTGGCGCTCCAGTCGAACTGCTCGGCGATATAGGTGAGGGTGACGGTTGCGGTAATCGCCTTGGCAGAACGGGTCTGGACCGACAGCGTGGGCCGCGCTGACAGTCCCTCAGTGCCGTTGCTGTAGCTGAACGTCTCGGGCAGGCCCGAGCAGCGCAGCGATTCCACACCGCTGGCGGTTTTGAACACGACACCCTGATCACTGGCCGAGATGATCTCGCCCGGCACCGCAACAGTCTTGCCGGTCACGCGATTGGTGCGCTTGAGCGTCACGCTTTGACCGCGCGCGGCGCGCAGCAACGCCGAGGGTGATAGCAGCGCGGCATCGCGGTTCTTCTCGATCACCCCGCCGGGCAGACCGGTGACAATCGCGCTTTCGGGGATGATCCCGTCAGCCACGCCTTCGAACCGCAAGCGGCTGCGCCCGGCCGGGATGGTGACCCGCCGGGTCTCGGTGATGACCGCGAACCCGCCGAGGCGATCAAGCGAAATCGAACCGCCGTTGCGGCCGGGATCGCGGTAGATCGTGACCGACACGTTGAGCGGGGCGGATGCCGCAACGTCCCCCGCAGCCAGCGGCCAGGCCGCACCCAGCAGCGGCAGCAAGGCAAGATACCAGCGCAAGCGCCGCGCCCTAGTAACGCGAATCGAAGGTGGCAGTCAGCGCGGTTTTGCCGTTGGCTGGAACGGTCACGGTCCATTCCACGCTATCGGCATCGCGGCGCGTGCTCTTGTCACTCTCGGCTGAAATCCGCGTGTCGCCCCACAGACCCGACTGGACTACGTGGACCGTGACAGCTTTGGGTAGGGCATTGGTCAAGGTATAGCGCATGTTGGTTTTCCAGCGCCGATCATTGACCTTGGTCCGGCTTTCAACCACCGGCTGGACCTTCACATCAAAGGCATCGCCGGTGCTCATCGCCAACTTCGATCCCATCGGGGTGTGGCCAATCGCATGCTCGCCGATGAACTGCGCCTGCCCGCGCGAATCCTTGATGTAGAACCGCACGATCCCAGCCGGCAGCTGATCGCCGAGGCCCCCGTTGGCCGAGTTGCTGAAGCTGTAGACCGTCGCCGCGCTGATCGGGGTGTCCGAGGTTTGCAGCCAGCCAAACCGCGCTTCATAACCGTGCTGCGCCGGGGCGCCGTGGACGTCGAGGAAGCTGACTTGCTTGGTCTGCAGATTGGCAATCGTGGTGCGCTCGCCCAGCGGATAGAGGTAATAGTCGCCCAGCCGCTCACGCGTGCCGCTTTCGGTCCCGGCCTCGACCATCCCCTCGCTGCCGCCCTGGTAGCCACCGCGGTTGTAGCCCTGATTGAGCATGCGAGGGCTGCCCGCCACCAGCACGGTGCGGGCATCTTGATAGGTGGTGCCTGAATTGTTGGTCAGCGTGACCCAGCCTTGCACGTCGATCGTGCCTTTGCCCTCGTCATACAGCGCGACATAGTCGGCCCGCCAGCCGAGCCCCGGGGTCAGATAGCGCAATGCCGCCTCGCGCGTGCCGGCCTTGCCTTGCAGGGTGATCGACAGCGTCGGATCGGCGCGCATGTTGGGCGGGATGTGGTCGAAGATCACCCGCACCGGCAGGCCATCGTCACGCAGCACCTCCATCCGGTTGCCGATCTGCAAGACTACCCCGCCGTTGGCCGCCAGCACCACCGCCTGCTCGCGGGTTTCGGCCCCGGTCGCGGGGTTGGTGCGGACCAGTGTGATCGTCTGCCCGACCGCGTTCTCCATGATCTTGGCCGGGGACAGCAGGTCATAGTCGAAGTTCTGCTCGATGATCGCCATGTCGGTCGCGACCAGGCTGGCTGTTTCTGCGCGGATCTGCGCTGAGACGTTCTTGAACTCAACCTTCTGCTTGTCACCCGTGAAGGTCACCGTGCGGACATCCTGCACCAGCGCCTGATTGTCAGCATAGATCGTGATGTCGATCCCCGGCTCTGCCGAAGCAGCCCCCGACAGTGCGATCAGCGAGGCGGCGAGCATGAATGGCAAGCGCGGCATGGTGGAATTCCCCGTTCGTTTCGTGATACACTGTAACACGCGATGCTGTCAGCACAATGAACGAAATCACCTGCCGCATCCTCGCCCGCGTGCTAGGACAAGTCCATGATAATCATCACCGGCAGCGCCGCGATCCGCCCCGAACATTTCGCGCAGGCGCTGGCTCTGGGCGTCGAACACTCCGCCCGCTCGCGGTCGGAACCGGGCTGTTTGACGCACAATTGTCACGTCGATGCGGAAGATCCGAACCGCATCGTATTCGTCGAGGAATGGGCCGATATGGCAGCGGTAAGGGTACACTTCGCGGTGCCGGAATCGGGTGAATTTGTGCGGACGCTCGGGGGCTGGGCCGAGGGTGCTCCGGTGATGCGGCTATTCAGCGCGGAGGAAGTTGGGCGGTGAGG
>JANNYT010000136.1:0-2306 GCA_031410255.1 Novosphingobium sp.
AGTCGATGTCATCCATGTGCTTGCCTCACAGCGGAATATTGTCATGCTTCTTCCACGGGTTCTCAAGCTCCTTGGTCCGCAGCTTGCGCAGCCCCAAGGCAATCCGCCGCCGCGTATTCCGCGGGTGGATCACCTCGTCGATGAACCCCTTGCTCGCTGCGACGAACGGGTTGGCGAAGGCGTCCTCGTATTCCTTGGTCCGCTCCGCAATCTTGTCGGGATCGCCGATGTCCGAGCGGAAGATGATCTCGACCGCGCCCTTGGCGCCCATCACGGCGATTTCGCCAGTCGGCCAGGAATAGTTGAGATCGCCGCGCAGGTGCTTTGAGCTCATCACGCAGTAGGCGCCGCCATAGGCCTTGCGGGTGATCACGGTGATCTTGGGCACGGTGGCTTCGGCATAGGCGAACAGCAGCTTGGCGCCGTGCTTGATGATCCCGCCGTATTCCTGCGCCGTGCCGGGCAGGAACCCGGGCACATCGACAAAGGTCAGGATCGGGATTTCGAAGCAATCGCAGAACCGCACGAACCGCGCGGCCTTCTTGCTGGCGTTGATATCGAGCACCCCGGCCAGCACCATCGGCTGGTTGGCGACCACTCCGACGGTGCGGCCTTCAACCCGGCCGAAACCGACGATGATGTTGGCGGCGTGGGCGGGCTGGATTTCAAAGAACTCGCCCTCGTCCAGCACCTTCTTGACCACTTCGTGCATGTCGTAAGGCTGGTTGGCATTGGCCGGGATCAGGGTATCGAGGCTGTCCTCGATCCGGTCGTAAGGGTCGCTGGTGGGCCGTTCGGGCACGCCGTCGCGATTGTTGAGCGGCAGGTAATCGATCAGATCGCGCGCGGTCAGCAAGGCTTCGATATCGTTTTCGAGCGCGAGATCGGCGACCGAGGTTTTGGTGGAGTGGGTGATCGCCCCGCCAAGCTCTTCCTGCGTCACGATCTCGTTGGTCACGGTCTTGACCACATCGGGCCCGGTGACGAACATGTAGCTTGAATCTTTCACCATGAAGATGAAGTCGGTCATCGCCGGGGAATAGACCGCCCCGCCCGCGCACGGCCCCATGATGAGGCTAAGCTGCGGCACCACGCCGCTGGCCAGCACGTTGCGCTGGAAGATTTCGGTATAGCCGCCAAGGCTCGCCACGCCTTCCTGGATGCGCGCACCGCCGCTGTCATTCAGCCCGATCACCGGCACTCCGATCTTCATCGCCGCGTCCATGATCTTGCAGATCTTCATCGCGTGGCGCTCAGACACCGCACCGCCGAACACGGTGAAATCCTGCGCATAGGCATAGACCAGCCGGCCGTTGATCGTGCCGCTGCCGGTGACCACGCCGTCACCCGGGATGGTCTGCTCGGGCATCCCGAAATCGGTGCAATTGTGCTCAACGTACGAGCCGATCTCCTCGAACGAATCCTCGTCGAGCAGGATCTCGAGCCGCTCACGCGCAGTCAGCTTGCCCTTGGCGTGCTGCGCATCGATGCGCTTTTGCCCGCCGCCAGCGCGAGCAGCAGCACGGCGGCGTTCCATTTCGGCGATGTTTGCGGACATTCTCACCCAATCCAATTGCCCAAGCGTGCTGGATGCGGCGGGAACGGGGCAATGTCCAATGTGAATTTGCAAAGTTGCGAAGTGTTACTTTGCAAAACCCCGCGAAGTGGCATAGTTCTTCTCTCCGCGTCTCCGCGCCTCCGCGTGAGTCCAATTGATTTCACGCGGAGGCGCGGAGACGCGGAGGAGAAAACTCAATGTCCAAGCGCCGGATTTTTGCAGGGGATAGATTGAAGGCGCTGCGCGCTGAGCGGGGCTTGAATCAGGCGGCGATGGGGGAGCTGCTGGGGATTTCGACAAGCTACCTCTCGCAGCTTGAGCATGATGATCGCCCGCTTACCCCTGCGCTGATCGAGCGGTTGAGCCGGGCCTTTCCGCTCGATTGGCGCGAGATCGGGGCGGGTGAGGCCGAGACGCGGCTGGCAGCGCTGCGCGAGGCGAGCGGCGATCCGCTGTTTGCCGAAGGGCTCGATGCGGTGCAGCTGGCGCGCTTTGCCGAGCAGCAGCCTGCCTTGGCTGACCGGTTCATTGCGCTGCATGAAGCCTATCGCCGGGCCGGACAGCGTTTGCAGATGGTCGACGAGGCACTGACCAGCGAAAGCGGCACGCCCGCACGCCTGCCGTGGGAGGAGGTGCGCGACTGGTTTCACCTCGCCGGGAATTATGTCGACAGCATCGACCGCGCGGCCGAGGCGCTGGCCGCAAGGCTGGGCGGGCTGTCCCCCGGCACCGGCGCGATCGAGGACTA
>JANNYT010000137.1:0-4522 GCA_031410255.1 Novosphingobium sp.
AAGCTGTTCCACGCCTTCACCAAGGAACGCGACTGCCTTACCAAGGCGGTGCGCGACGACATCCTCGATTGCTGCCAGAAAACGGTGCGGATGGAGGACGCCTTCATCGACCTGGCGTTCGAGCAAGGCCCGGTCCCCGGCATGAGCCCCAAGGAAATCAAGCGCTACATCCGCTACATCGCCGATTGGCGGCTGAGCCAGCTGGGCCTGCCCGCGATCTACATGGTCGAAGATCACCCCCTCCCCTGGCTCGCGCCGCTGCTCAACGGAGTGGAACACGCCAACTTCTTCGAAACCCGCGCCACCGAATATTCCAAGGGCGCGACCAAGGGCAGCTGGCAAGACGTCTGGTCCAGCTTCGACTCCCGCCGCGACGCCCGCGCCAGCGAAGGCGCGAACGATGCGGCGGACGCAGCGGCAATAGCGGCGCTGGAACCGCAGCTGTTTGGTGAAGGCGTGGCGGCGGAGTGATTGACGAGAACAGAGATAGAACATAGACTGCTCGCTGGAAGGAGCAGGCAATGCATTCAATTGAGTTTTGCGCAGGCGCAGGCGGTCAGGCTCTCGGACTGGAGCAGGCAGGATTCCGTCACGCTGCGCTTGTCGAAATCGAACCCGATTTTTGCAAGACATTGCAGCTCAACCGGCCGCAATGGGACGTGCGCTCTGAAGACATGAACCTGTTCGACGGTCGCCCCTTCAAGGGGATGGACCTGCTGACAGCCGGCTTGCCATGCCCCCCATTTTCCGTGGCTGGAAAGCAATTGGGTGAAAATGACGAGCGGAATCTGTTCCCAGCTGCAATCAGGCTCATCGATGAGATCAAGCCCAAAGCGGTAATGATCGAGAACGTGCGGGGCTTCCTGTCACCCGTCTTTGAAGACTACCGGCTATTCCTGAAGTCCGAGTTCAAGAAACTCGGCTACACGATCGACTGGCGTTTGCTGAATTCATCGGACTTTGGCGTCCCGCAGCTTAGGCCTCGGGTCGTTATCGTCGCCGTCCGTAATGACCTTGTTGAGGCGTTCGACTGGCCCGAAGTGAAGCCGCAGAACCCCGCCACAGTCGGGGCGACCCTTCATGACCTGATGGCTGCAAATGGCTGGGCTGGTGCGCGGCGGTGGGCAGATCACGCCAATGACATAGCGCCAACGATTGTCGGCGGCTCGAAGAAGCATGGCGGGCCCGATCTGGGGCCGACGCGCGCGCGGAAAGCTTGGGCTGCGCTGGGAGTTGAAGGTCGCTCGATTGCAGAATTTGCGCCAGAAGCTGACTTTTGCGGCATGCCGCGACTGACCTTGCGCATGGTCGCCCGCATTCAAGGTTTTCCTGACAGCTGGCAATTCTTTGGCCGCAAAACCACGGCCTACCGGCAAGTAGGTAACGCATTTCCGCCGCCGGTGGCATGCGCGGTGGCGCGCAATCTAAAGGTGGCGCTTTCAGTGCAAAGGCTTTTCCCAGCAAAGGCTGTTGCGTGACGCAAACAGGCGGAAGTGGCTACATGCGCTTGCCAGAAGGGCACGCCGATTTTGCGGACCTGGAACGACTTGAGGCAGACTTGTTATCGGCAGTCGATGGTCGCGAACGTTTTGAAGAGAAGCTTCGCTCGTTCTTCAGATCGGCGATTGACGAGGTAATTGATACGGCACGCACAGGCCGGCATTTCCTCTCCGACCTCGAGAAAACTGAGAAAACTTACCTCGGGACAAAGTTCGAAATTCTGCTCCGCGATTGGCTCGATGTTCCGCGCGGAGTCGTCCTTGATTTGCTTATCGGTGGCCGAGAGGTTGACGTAAAATCTACGACCGGTGGCGCCTCGGGTTGGATGATTCCACCTGAGGCCCTAAATCAACTTTGCATTTTACTAAGGGTCAATGAAGTCGATTCTACTTGCGCGGTGGGCCTGACCAGGGCTCGTCCAGCTTATATGCGGACTGGCCAAAACCGCGACGCCAAGACCTCGTTTTCTGCTGCTGGCCGCGTCAACATCTGGTGGCTGGTTCAGGATTTTCGCTACACTCCGAACTTCTGGTCGCAGATTGATGCCAATGTCCGCGAGCACATTATGGCACCGCGTGGAGGTGCTGAGCGCATCGCCAGAATGTTCGAAGCTTGTATTGGGTTTCCCGTCTCACGAGTCTTGATCTCGAGTATCGCAGCACAAGATGATTTTATGAAACGCATCCGGCGCAATGGTGGTGCACGTGACATTCTGGGTCCGAAGGGAGTTGCAATCCTATATTCGGAGACGGATCGGGAGTTGATTGCTCGACTCAATTTGGAAGTTGGCTATCGTGAGTTTATCTCATTCAAGCCCACTGATGATGCGCAGATAGATCTTCTTCGGCGTGCTGGTCATATCGACTAACGGGATACCTCAGAGCGCACAGACACTTCACAATATGCTCCACCTCCTCACCCCAACCAACCTCGCCACCGCCCTGATCGCGATCAACTTTATCGCCTTTACGGCATTCGGGATCGACAAGGCGAACGCCGAGCGCGGCCACTGGCGCATCGCTGAATCCACTTTGCTCACCCTCGCCCTGCTCGGCGGCACGCCGGGGGCTTATGCCGGGCGGGCGCTGTTTCGGCACAAGACCCGCAAGCAGCCGTTTGGTTCGCAGCTGTTCGCGATTGCAGTGTTGCAGATGCTGGCGCTGGGCGGGCTGCTGGGGTGGTGGCTGAGCGGTTAGCGCGGGCAGCCTTGGCGCGCGCAGCTTCCCTTGGCGTGATTGATCCACATCAGAGACGCTCGCGCTCGGGCGGCGCAGGGTGTATCACATCGGACCCATCACGGAGGACACGCCATGACCAGATTTACCCCGAACCTGCTGATTCTGGCGCTGGGCGGCGCCGCGCTGGCCTTGGCGGGCTGCAGCGGCGGCAAACAGACTGAGCCGAGCGCCGAGCAGAGCGCCGCAGACGAACCCACCGCCACCTCGACCGACTGGACCGTGCAGAACCCCACCGATCCGGCGGTGCCGGTCAACCTGCCCAAGACGGTGATGACCAATGCCCCGCCCGAACCGGCCAAGCCCGCCGCCAGCCCAGCCGCGCCGGACAAATAGCCGCGCCTCGCGACCGGTGCAGCGGTTCTCGGCCGTCCGCCCGGTCGCAGCAGCGCACGCCAGACCCGCGCTAGACCCCGTTGTGCTGCCCTTGTGCAGCGTGCTGCCGGTGCCGCGTCACCCACCATGGCATCAGGCCGAACAACACTTGCCCGGCCAGCCCCAGCGCGCCCGCCGGCGTGGCCAGACTGCGCAGCCAGGCGCCGAGTGATTGCCCGGACAATGCGCCCGCCAAGCTCACCTCGGCCAGCATCAGGATCGCGAACGCTGCCAGCCCCATCTCCAGCGCCGCTTTGCCCCCGGCGATCCGGTAATGCGCGGTCAGCCGCCGCGCCATCCACCAGCTCGCCGCCAAGGTCAGCGGTACTTCGCACGCAGTGGCGGCCAGCGCGCCGATCTGCGGGGTCAGCCACAGCGTGCGCCCGATCCCCAGCACGAAGGCAAAAGCGAACACTGAGGCCCAATAGGCGGCGGCGGCACGGGCGATCTGGTGGGGGCTGGGCATAGCGGCGACCATGCGCCGCGCCGCGCCGGCTGTCACCTGCGCTGCCGCGCCCGCATTCCCGCCATCCGCGCAGCCCACCCCATCTGACACACGCCTGACGGCCTCGTTCAGGAACCATGCCCGCGCTCAATCGTAAATGGCGGCATTGTTTGAAGGAGTACCCCAGATGCGTAAGATCACACTTCTGGCCGCCAGCGCGGCCATGCTCGCCGCCCTGCCCGCCGCGGCCCAGCTGGCCGGACCGATCGGCGGCCCGCTCGGCACCACGGTTAACGCCGGGGTGAACACCACCGTCAATACCGCGCCGGTTACCGACACCGTGCTGAACACCGCTGCGCGCACCGTGGACACCACCCAGCGCGTCGCCGACCAGACGATGGGCACCACCAGCCTGGTGCTGGTCACCCGCGCGCAAGTCCGCACTGGTCTAGTCGTGCGCGATGCGCGCGGGCAGCGGATCGGCACGGTCAGCCGGATCGACGGCAACAGCGCGGTCGTAGTTGAGGGCCGCCGGATGTACCACGTGCCGCTCTCAGCGCTCTATCGCCGCACCACCGGCGCGGCCGGCAACCTCTACAGCAGCATCCCGCGCGCGCAGCTAACCGCGCACGTCAACGCCAAGGCGAGCACCAATTCAGCGGTCCATACCGGCCACTAAGCCGGGCCTAACGCAAGCCAGCAGCGTCCTCGTCCGCAAGGCCGGGGGCGCTGTGCATTTGGCGCCGGGCGGCAACCGGTGCGGGAACCGGTGGGGCGGTATGCGCGTTGATTGGTCAGATGTTAATTGCTCCAAGGATCGCACTGCCATGTCAAACCATGATGAAAATACCGCTACGCTCAACACCCTGATCGCGACGCTGATCGACAGTGTCGAGGGCTATGAAAAGTCCGCCAGCGAGGTCGAAAATCCGCGCTATGCCCAGCTGTTCGCCGCCCGCGCGCAGGA